>NZ_CP019425.1 GCF_001984215.1 Mycobacterium sp. MS1601 | reverse complement strand
GGTTGGGTGCGCCGGTTAGCGCTGGGGTTGCGGGGGACCGGCGGGGTGGCGCGCGCAACCTCGAAGAGGCCGCGACGAGCGGAGCAGGGTTTTCGGCCCGCGAGCGGCAGCGAGCTTGATAGGGCCGAAAAGGTCACTCGGCCTGCGCAGTTCGGCGCGGGTGTGGGTTGCGCGTGACGGGGCCTCGTCGGTCACACTGGGCGACCCAGCTGAACGGTTAAAGGTGAGGGGCTACGGACCACGCCCGCCGCAGGCGGGCCTCCGCCGGTCGCACCTAGTGCGCCGGCGACCGCGCACGGCGAAGACACCGCACCGCGGCGGTGTGGTGTGCGGGGGTTACGGCGTGAAGGGGTTGGGGCTGTCGTGGTGCAGGCAGGCGAGGAGCTCGGCGGTGGCGGTGTGGTCGGGGCTGCCGTCGACGCCGTCGCCGGTCTGGATGATGGCGGCGAGGTCGGCTCCGAGGTGCAGTGTGTAGCGCGGCCATTCGTCATCGCCGGCGCGGGCGATCAGGGCCGCGGTGGCGGCCGTGAGCCGGATGCGTGCGTGGGCGGGGTTGTCGCCGAGACCGATGATGGTCTGCTCGCTGCGGTGGCCGCTGCTGGTCACTGCCCAGGTGATGGTCATGTTCCGATGATCGCCGCCAGGAGGCGGTGGCGGGAGGGGCCGCACTCCCGGTTGTGGATAAGTGCGGCCCCTGTGGATCACCGGGGCGGGCGGTAGCTGGCGTCGGTGGGATCGAAGCGGTGTTGGTCTCCGTCCAGGCAGACGGCAGCGGCTGTTTTGTGGGCGAGTTGGAGGACTTCGACAGCGCTGCGGTAGGCGGCGAGGTCGACGATCTGGAATGTCACGGGCCGCATGTAGACCTCGACCCAGCGGATGGTGCGTCGCTTGTCGGGGGTGAGGGCTTCGCGGCGGGTGACGGCGTAGGGCGGGCGTCGGGTCCAGTCGACGCCGATGGCGGGCCCGTCGTAGGGCTGTTGGTCGCGCGGGGCGAGGTTGTCGGGGAGCCCGGCCAGCGCCTGGCGGGCGGCTCCGAAGGCTTCCAGCACGCCCTGGGCTGCTTGGGTGTTGAAGAAGGTGAACAGGATGCGTCCCCAGGTGAGGGTGACGCGGGCGATGTCGGTGTGGGCGTGATGGACGCTGATGTCGGGCCGTTGGGCGCCGCGCAGTCGTACGTAGGCCTGGGAGATCGCTCCGGCGGGGATGCCGATGTGCGACTCGGGGATGGCGATCTTGGTCATGGTGTTCTCCGTTCGTGTACGGGTTGGGTGCGCCGGTTAGCGCTGGGGTTGCGGGGGACCGGCGGGGTGGCGCGCGCAACCTCGAAGAGGCCGTGACGAGCGGAGCAGGGTTTTCGGCCCGCGAGCGGCAGCGAGCTTGATAGGGCCGAAAAGGTCACTCGGCCTGCGCAGTTCGGCGCGGGTGTGGGTTGCGCGTGACGGGGCCTCGTCGGTCACACTGGGCGACCCAGCTGAACGGTTAAAGGTGAGGGGCTACGGACCACGCCCGCCGCAGGCGGGCATCGGCGCCTCCGGGCGCCGCTTGACAGGTGGGGCGCGGGCGAGGTGACGGGCCGTCAGTGGCTGGCACTATAAGTGCCTTCACCCCGAACAGGTTCTGCGAGGCGGTATTTCGCGCAATCGACACGGTGGCGAGAATGGACCGGGGTTGTTTCTCAGCCCAGCGCGCGGGTTTGGTGGATAGATGTGGGCGGCGCTGCGCGCCGGCTTTCCCAGTGCACACGGGCACCGGCCCGCTCCCGGGGTCAGCGCTGCAGGCCGGCGACGACCAGATCGGTCAGCGATTCGGTCAGGCTGGTGAAGCGGCCGGTGCGGGTGCCGCTGTGGGTGTGGTGCTCGCCTAGCCAGATACCGACGATGGTGGCGGTGCCGTCGCTGGCGGGCTGCCACACGGGCGCTCCGGAGTCGCCGGGGATGCTTTCGGGCATCCCGGTCACGCTGTATTGGTAGCCGAGTAGCCGCCCGTGGAGCTGTCCACAGACGGTCTTGGTGCGGATTCCGCTGCGACACACGGTGATTGCGGGATCTGGAACACCCATGCCGCTGACGGGCATGCCGTTGATCGTGGACACCGATCGGCTGGTGCCGAAGTTGATCAGCGCGAAGTCGTCGAAAAGCGGATCGGGGTCGTTGACGGCGACGGCGACGGCGCCGGTGGCCCCGCTGTCGTGGTCGGATACTGCGGAGCCGCCACCTCGAGTGCAGTGGCCGGCAGTGACCCCATAGGTGGTGGCCCCGGCGGTGTAGGTGTAGCCCAGCGTGCACGTGGTGGACCCGGTGTTCGAGTGCACGGCGATCTCGTCGCCGGCGGCGACGGTGTAGGCGCCGGCATGGCTGAGCGCGGGTGCGAACAGGCTGGTGATGGGGATGAGGGTCCCGGCGAGGGCGGTCAGTGTTGCTGCTCGGGTGGGCCGCATCGCGAGTCCCTTTCTTCCTGGTGGGTGCTGCGAATCATTGTGGGCGCGACCGCTGACAACCCGGGTTCGGGCGCAGGCTCAGCGCTGCGACCGCGTACGTTGCCGCTCGGCAGCGCGGCGGGCGCGGTTGTGCAGGGTGTCGATCCAGGCGTGCGCGGTGCGGGCGGATTGGCCGTGGTCCTGGGCGGTGCAGGATTGGACCGCTTGGCCAGCGCGGGCGGCGATGCGCAGATCGACGCTGACCGGGGTGGAGGTACGGCCGGGGCTCATCACGGCTGGTCCCATCCGGGCTGGGCGGCCGCTTCGGCGCGTCGCCACAGTTCGGCGAGGTCGTCGCGGGCGGTGCCGATGTGGGTGGTGAGGTCGGCACGGTCGGCGCCACTGTCGGCCATCTGCTGCATGCGGATTCCGTGTTCGCGCACCGCGCGGCGGTACGCCTCGTCGAGCACGTCGCGCGCGTGGTTGGCTGCTGCGGCGGCGCTGACGGTGTGGGTGTAGAGGTCGGCCAGATGCAGGGCCAGTCGGTGGTGTTGGCCGGCGGTCGGGGGGCGAGTGGGGTCCAGCGACTGGGTGGCGGCGTGTTGACGACCGTAGGCCAATACGGTGACCGGATCGGGGTCGCGGCGGGCGTCGGTGACGCGGCGGATGATCTCGTAGACCCAGCGGTTCATGGGCCGCCAGATGGCGGTGTCGGGGATGAGGTCGCAGAACGTGCGCGCTCGGGTGTAGGGCATCCACAGCAGGGCTCCGAGGAGCTGATTTTCCGGCTCCCATCGTGCGGCGATGGTTTCGCCGCTCGGTTCGGCGCTGAGCTCGAAGTCTTCGGTGGCCGCCCGGTCGGTGTCGTTGTCGGGGACGACGTGCAGTGGGGCGCGGTGCGCGGCGGTCATGATGCGGTGGCCCCCCAGATCAGCAGGGCATACCACCACGTCAGGGCGCTGGCTTGGTCGGTGGTGGTGGCGGTGGGCAAAGCGGCGTGCACGGCGGCGGCCAGCTCGGCGGGGCTGGGGTGAGTACCGGCCTGGCTCAGGGCGTGATGGCGCAGTGTCTCCAGGACATGCTGATCGGGTGCGGTGGGCAGCTCGACTCCGGCCAGCTGTGCGGCTTCGCGCCAGAGTGTGCCAGCGGCGAACCAGCAGTGGCCTTCGGCGCGGGCGGCGGTGAGGACCGCCAGCGGGTAGCGCGCTCCGGGGTCGGTGTCGGACCCGTGGTGCCAGGTGTCGTGGTGGTCGGTGATCCATCGCTGCGCGGCGACGGCGGCGTGGTAGGTGGCGGTCTCGCTGGCTTCGTGACCGGCCGGGGCGATGGTGGCGTGTCCCGTGTGATGCGGCCTGGTGGCGCGGCTGTCGGGTTCGGCCAGGGCGAGCAGTTCGTAGCGGGTGGTGTCGGGGTGCGTGGGCAGCGGGCGCAGGTAGTAGTCGGCGCCGATGACGTAGTTGATGAGGCTGCGGTGAGCGTCGTCGCGGTCGGGGTGGTCGGTGGTGGTGACCGACCGGCCTTGGTGGTCGATGGATAGCTGGTACATCGTGGGTCTCCTGTCGTGGTCAACGGTGATCAGGCGCTCAGCGGGTGGGCTTTGCTGACCTCAGTTATGCGGTCGGGCCGGAAACCGGACCAGTGCTGTCCGCCGGCCACCACGGCGGGGGCCTGCAGGTAGCCCAGTCCCATCACGTAGTCGCGGGCGTCGCTGTCGACGGTGATGTCGACTTTCGCGTAATCCACACCTGCTTTGTCCAATGCCCGGAAGGTCGCGTTGCATTGCACACAGGCGGGCTTTGTGTAGACGGTGATGGCGGTCATTTCTCACTCCTTAAGGGTTGCCACGAATTGCTGTTATATATTCCGATTATATCGGAATTTCGGCGTGTCAGGCAACATTTATTAGGCTATTTGTGGGTAAGCTGTGACCTTTTTTGACCGGGCGAAAACCAGCGCGTAATTACGCTGAAGGCAACCCGTTCGGCCGGTATGGCTCTGGTCGGTATCGGACCCTCGAATAGGTCGTAACATGGGTTCGCACACTCCTGTTCAGCTTTGGTGCTGCCTGTTCTTTGGCGCTTTCTCGCATCAATGTCATGGCCGGCGTAGGGCCCAGCGCAGTGCACAGGTCCGGACGGAAAGTTTTCCCCGTGAGCGTCTTTTGCGAGCGGATTCGTGGAAAAGTTTCCGGGCCGTTAGGCCGTATCCGTGGCCTTGCGCGGAGCGGGCCGCCGGCCACAATTGATAAAAGAGAAAGCGGTCAGAAAAATTATTCAGTAGCGCCGTCAGGCGCTTCCGCTGCACTGGTCGCGGCGATGTCGATTTCGTGGATGAAATGCGCGACCATGGTCCTGCTGATGGCGGTCCCCAGCGGGAGGTGGGACCGGCGCTGACCGGCCCCACCTCCCGACGTGGGGGCTAATCGTCCTCGGCGGGCTCGGACTGCTCGGTCAGCGAGTCATAGAGTGCATCAGCGGTTTGCTCGCCGAGGATGACGCGCTCAATGTCAGCCAGCGGGTAGCCGTTGTCGGCCAGGAAGCGCAGCAGCTCGGCGGCTCCGACGTAGTGGCCCCAGCCGCTGCCCCGCCAGGCGTCCTTGCCGGTACGGGCTTCCAGTGCACCGAGCACCAGCGCCAGCGTGATCACCTGGGCGCGTCCGTCGCCGGTGGC
>NZ_CP019424.1 GCF_001984215.1 Mycobacterium sp. MS1601 | reverse complement strand
GGGTGGCCGGCTTGGATGGCTAGCAGATCAGCCACGTATTGCGAGACAGACATGCCTCGCGCGGCGGCCTGCTGCTTGATCTTTTCGGAAACGAGACGCTCCGGGCGGGTTAGCAGTTCCACGCGGTCGCCTTTACGGGGTCGAGGCATGTTTCGAAGACTGCCAGCAAGATCGCGGTATCTGATACAGGACACGCCGTCGCCCGTGATGTTTTTGTGACTGGTGTGGTTCGTCATGCCAGCGGAACTGGGCCGAGGCCGCCCAGTGTGTGGTGAAGAGCAACTCAGCGAGGGAAGACGAGCCGTGCCGGACTGTTGAGCCGGGTGTGCGCCCCCGTCCAGACATAGCCTTCTGACCTGCACGTTTAGGGCTGTTGGCAGTTTAGCGGCCCAGTTGTCTGCACGGTGCCCCTGTAGAACATGGCCTGCCGTCCCTTTAAGGGGTGAAGGCATGTTTCTACGAGCAATAGGGGCAACTGTGGCATCACAGAAGAAGGACCCACCGCCGCTGCTGACGCTGCGCAGCACCGTGGTGTTCTCGGCGGCCGCGGTGGCCGCAGGGGCTAGCGGGATCGGAACCTACGCAGGAACACGTGAACCACTCACCGCTGCCGTAGCGGGCGGCGGGGTGTTCTTCGTGGCTGCAGCCTGGCTGGACAAGCACGTCGGCATCTAGCGATGGCCTGCCGTCAACATGCTTCGGTTCACCACTATGACGTAATAACGTAATGACGTTTTTGCGTTTTAGCGTAGTTATGTTGTTACGTCATGACGTAAGATCGCTGGTATGCCGATTATTTCCCTGGTGCACACCAAGGGTGGGGTCGCCAAGACCACCAGCGCGATGTATCTCGCAGCCGCGGGCGTCTCGCGCGGCTTAGACGTGGTGCTCGTCGATGCCGATCCACAAGGCTCTGCACTCGAATGGGCCGCCGACGCCACGGCCGACGGTCCGATGCCGTTTCCTGTAGTGCCGGCCAGCCGGCCCCTGACCGCAGATCGCGATTGCGACTTGACAATCATCGACACCCCACCTGGAACGGCGCAGGTAATCCAGGAGGCCATTGACATCGCAGATCTGGTCGTCGTGCCGACCGGGACGTCCCCGCTGGACGTTCGACGGTCTGGCCCACGTTGGAGATCACCGCTCACCGTCCGACCGCCGTCCTGCTGACGAGCGTGGATCTACGCACCCGTCTTGCCGATGAAGTCCGCGGACTCTTGGAGGCCGAAGGCGTACCCGTCATCGGGACCCCGATCCTGCGGCGCGAAGACGTGCGCCGTGCCTACGGCGCCACTCCCACCCGTCTGCACGGCTACGACGATGTTCTGACCGAACTCCTGGAAGCGATGGCCCATGTCTGATCTGACCTCGAAGATGGCCGCCCGTGTGCGCACTGAGCCCTCCAAGCGGGCCGCCGAAGCGTTCCGGTCCCCCGCAGATGACATGCAGAGAGCCACGGTCTACCTGCCCCGTTCTACTGTTCGGGGCCTCAAGCAGGCCGCCCTTGACGGCGACACCAGCATGAGCAAGATCCTCACCGATTTGGCCGATCGTGGCTGGCCGACAACGCCAAGACGTAATTACGTTGTTACGTTGTTACGTCTGTACACCTCCGAATGCTTGAAATTGGTGTCTTCATTGGTGTCCCAAATTTGATATAGTGCTTACAGATGCGGTCGGCTTGTCCGGCTGTTCGTGAAGAAGCCTCCCTCTCTGAGGGGGGCTTCCTTGTTTGTCTGGCACAGTGACCGGTTGTGTCAGTGAACCCAGCGGAGATCTTCAAGAGCCTGCACCCTTCGCGACTGGCGCATTATCGGTCTCTTTCTGGCGGGCAAGACGCCGATGCGCTGGCACTCTACGAGTGGAACATCGAGGTCGCCGCCGCCTTACAGGACCCGTTGGGAATCGCCGAGGTCGCGGTGCGGCATGCGATCGACACGCAGCTGTGCGGGTGGTCGCAGCAGCATGTAGGTGCGCCTGAATGGATCGGTCACGTTGCCAGCATTCCGTACCTGTCGGGGCCGAACGTGTTCAGCGCATCCCGCCACAACCTTTACAAGGCAGCTGACCAGTCTCGCCGCGCTCGGCCGGCCAACCACCCCCGTCACGGCGGCGCGATCACCCATGACGACCTGGTCGCGAACGTCATGTTCGGCACCTGGGCCAACCTGCTACCCGAGAAGTTCAATGCGGGATGGGTGGACCCAAACGGCCATCCGGTGCAAAACCCGGTGAACCTTCAAGCCCGTCGGGACCTGTGGCGCAACTGCCTGCATGGGGGATTTCCCCACGTCCAACACGACCCGCGCGGGTACGGCACAGGCAACAAGGTTCGTGATCTGCGGAAACTACGAAACCGCGTGTCTCATATGGACTCACTGCTCTATGTCGACGTTCGACATCAGCACGACCGGGTTCTCCTACCGCTGCTGAACTCGATCAGCCATGAATTGCGCGACTGGGTCGTGAGACGAAGCAAGGTACAGACCGTGCTGACGCAGCGACCCACGACGTCATGACGTCATGACGTACTTACGTTGAGACGCAATTACGTCTATACGTCATGACGTAATAATCCATAGCGCCCCCGAAACGGCGCCGGCCTGCCTTAGGACTGTCGTTGCAAGCGTTTTGCCCAGGCTGGGTAACTGCCGAGGCTTCGAAGCAGCGGAGCAGTGAGGTCCGCGGCGACCTGGCCGGGGTCGTCGTCGAGGTCGTCTAGCGAAGCTTCAGTGGCCCGCTCATAGATGTTCTCGGTGTAGATCGGCCCTCCGTCGCCGAAATGCTGGTCGGCGAGGGTCCATGAGACCGAGTCGTTGAGGCCATTCATCGAGAGTGCGAACCGCCAACTGCCGGTATATCCCCACTGATGGGAGACCGCCGCAGCGAGTCGGGCAAGCATGCTGATGTGACCGACGATCAACGCCTCAAATATGACGGTGACGTCGGGTTGGGCAGGGAACACGTTTGGGAATGATCGTGTGGTCACGGCTCGCTCAGATGCCAGAACGAGCCGCCCGGATTCGGTGAAGACGATCTCGGCGGCGTGGTCGTTGCCCGAGAAACGTTGCCCGTCGTACATGCCAGTGGTGAGTGCGACGCCGCCAGGACGTCGGGCGAAACCGCTGGCCTGGGCCAAAGTTGGTGCATACGTTTGGTTTTGAGCGTCCGTGGCTGAGTGCACTAGTTGAAGCACTGTTTCTTGCCACGTTGATGATTCAGACAAAGCAACGAGCATGTCCTCGCGGGCCCCGACCGGCTCGGCCACCACCACTAACAGTCGTTGGTCACCGCCGACGAGGTCTGTACGTATCGCGCGCGCATCCGCTCGGAGGTCACGACGATCAGCCAGTCGCCTGTCGAGTAGCCGCACTACCTCGGCATTGGGGAGCATTCGGTTGGTTTTGTCGCCGCGGCCGTAATAGCGGCCATCGACCATGTGCGGGGCTCGAACTGACTGCGGCACGTGGACCACGACGTAACCGAGGGTGGGATCGCTAGTGGAGTTGATGGCGGTGGTGCGGATCTGTACCGCCTCGTCGACTCTCATTCGCGCGATCTGCTCGATGCGTTCGGCGAGTCCGTGGATAGGGACGGGCCACAGGCCTGGCGGTGAGGTGTCCTCGTCGACGCCGATCAGGATTGTTCCTCCGTCAAGAGCGAAAGCAGCGATGTCTTTGGCTAGGTCCTTGTTGGCGGCGTTACCGGATCCCAGCTCCCGCTTGAGATCCAACCAGTGGGTTTCTTCAAGCAACCCATTCAGCGCTAACCGCTGGAGTTCGTCTTCTGTACGGGCTTGGATCGCATCCATGGGGGCTCCTCAACCGGACTTTCGCGCGGACTAGCGGCTGAGCTGTTCGCGTAGCCGTTTCGCTCCGCGGTCGGACACCGACTGCGACGAAAGGACGTAGGCGGCGGCTTGATCGGGAGTGAGCCGGCCGCCGCTGATGTGGCCGCCGAGGAAGCGTCGCGCTTGGGCCTTGTCATCTGCTCCGGTCCAGCCGTTACGGCCGCCGTAGAAGATGACGGAATCGAGGTCTTTGCGCACGTCATCGTCCATCTCGGACGGCGTGACCTCTCCCGTCAGCAGGTTGACCGCGGCCGCGCCAGCAGCCCACTCGGCCAAGGGCGTGGAACCCTCGACGACAGCGAGTGAATGACCGCGAGCGAGGCCCATCGCGAAGTGCAACGACCGTTCATCTGGCACGAAGACTAGGACCGGCCCGCGGTCGGGCCGGCTACGGCTTTGCGGCGTGGCGTGCCCACCAGCTCGGATGATCTCGTCAAGGTCGGCATAACCGAAGCTCGCGGCATTTTGCGCGTTGCTCACCAGCAGGGGCGCTAGATCCTCCTCCTGGCTGCGTTCCCAAATCCATTCGGAGGCAAGGGCGATGGCGTCCTCCCACGGCCGATCTTCGACGTCGTCGGGGACCCACGCCGCGGCTCGTAGATGTGTCGACGGGTGCAGATCGGTGCTGGTCATCACGCGGCTCCTGATGGTGAGCTGAGTTTGGCCAGGTAGCGGTATGCCGTGGCCCGGCTGACGCCGAATGCTTGAGCAAGTTCGGGTACCGGTTCGCCCGTTGCGGCGAGCCGGCGCAGCTGTTCTTGGCGTTCCGGGGTCAGCTTGGCCGGCTTGGTGGCCGGCAGTTGGCGAACTCGGCGAGAGTCGCGTGAGGCGGCGCGCCGCTCGCGGCCGAGCTCGAGCTCGAGCTCGGCCAGCGTCGCCATAATGGTGGCCACCGCACGCCCCGTCGGCGTACCGGTGTCTACGCCTTCACGTAACGCGCGCAACAGGATTCGGCGCTGGCCAAGATCTGCGATGGTGCGAGTTACTTCTACGACAGATCGGCCCAGCCGATCGATGGCGGTTACCACTACGGTGTCACCCTCGCGGGCATAGTGAAGCAAGGCCGTGAGACCTGGCCGATCGGTGTTCACCGCACCGGAGAGTTTGTCGGTGAAGACATGACCGGATTCGACCCCCTCGGCGGCGAGCGCGGCGAGCTGCGCATCAAGGTCCTGGCCCAGAGTGCTTACCCGCGCGTACCCGAGAATCGCCGTCACAGCACCACTGTCGCATTGCGCACCGACAACGAGGATCTGAGACACGCTGTGTGAGACGAGAAATGAGACGGCGCCACCTGGGGCGATGCGACGGGGGAGTGTTCCCCGTAAGCCGGTCTCGTTTCTCTAGAAACGAGACACGGTTAGATTGCCGCCGCTACAACTCAATCGCCACGCGCGTGGAATCACGGCTTGGCGTCTGCGTTAATCTGTCTACTTCGGTGAGAAATCGCGAGCTGAGGCTGGTTGACCTCCGGGGCGCATGCGTTGATGCGCCGTCAGGAAGTCATCGACGATGTGTTCGCAGTGGTGCCGGCTCATGGTGTGGAGTCCGGTCATGCGTGCGAAGGCGAGTGGTCCGACGAGTTGGCACATGGCGAGTTCGACGTCGAAGTCATCGAGTTCGTCGCGCGCTTGGGGGCTCTGCAGGATGGTGTCGAACGGTTGGCGGTATTGGTCGACGACCCTTTTTCGCAGTGACTGCGTGTGGCCCGCGTCTTTACCATCTGGCGACAAAGGCCCTAGTGAGACCCAGGCGAGGGTGGTGAGGTGAAGGGGTGCCTCGGCGAACAAGGTTGCCTGACGGGTGAGCAGTTCGATCAGCTGCTCTCGCAGGGGAACTGAGCTCGGAAGCGGCGGGGTGACCTGGGGCAGGAGTCGCTCGAAGGTGGCGGCGAGAAGGTGGGAGGAACTGGTGAAGTGGCGGTAGAGGGTGGTTCGTGCGACCTTCGAGGCCTTGGTGACCGCCTCGATCGTGACCGCCTCGACTCCGCCGGTACTGAGCAGGTGAGCGGCGGCGTCGAGCAGTCGGGTCCGTGACCGCGCCCGACGCGGATCGGCGTCGTCGCCGTCGGGCAACACATGTTCGCTCAACGCCGTTTCCGTCGCCGGGATTGTCTGGTCATTACGACTCTCACCACGTTATGGTACCAACGGTAGCGTAGCGATACTGGTCATCCCTAGCCGCGGCTGAACGTGACAGTGTCACCGCTCTGACAGCCCTAAGCACGCGAAAGGCTGCGGACCGCCGATGACGACAACCGAATCGATCAGGCACGATTTCCTCACCGGGAGACTCGGCCGACGCGAGATCATCCTTGACTGCACCGCGACGATCGCCACGAGCGGTGGATATGACGCCGTGAAGATGCGCGCCATCGCCGATCGTGCGGGCATGGCAGTCGGCACCCTGTATCGCTACTTTCCGTCGAAGCCGCACGTGCTGATCGCCGTCCTCGCGCGTGAGTTCGAACGTATTGGCGCTGAACGAGATTGGACGGTCACAGCGGGATCGCCGCGCCTGCGGGTGGAGCAGTTGAACACCCGACTATGCCAGGAATGGCGCGCTCGGCCGGCCCTGACCGAGGCCGTGACCCGCGCATTCGTCGTCGCCGATGGCAGCGCGAGCGCCGAGGTGGCCCGCGCGGCGGGGGTCATCGAGCACCTGATCGGGCTGGCGATCGCCGGTGAGGAGCCGAGCCCGACACAACACCGAGTTGCCGCCCTGGTCGGCGATATCTGGCTGGCCAGCCTGATCGCGTGGGTCCGGCACGGCGCCTCCACCGAAGACGTCGCGATCGGACTGGAGCGCAGCATCGCGTTGATAGTCCACGACGAGAGGTAGCCGGGCCAACCCGATCCACACGAAACAACACTATTAGTAGCGCACCGATACTGATGGTATCGTTACGAATCAGATCGAGGTAGAGAGGTCTCATGATCACCCAGTGGATCGAAGCCTGCGAGGTCCAGCGCGTCAGCTTGGTTGGCGGCCTGGTACTCACCATGGCCGACTACAACGAGCTGGTCGTTACCCGACCACTGCGCTTGTCGCTTCCTGCGGTGGGGGCACACCCGGCCGAAGACGTGATGGTCGACCCGAATGACGTACCGAATCATCAGCGCCCGTTGTTGAATTTCGCCGGTAGCGTCTGCACGCTCGCCACCTGCGAGGACGACGGCACGCTGCGTGTCGAGTTCTCCAACGGCTACGGCTTCACCGTGGCCGCCGACGAGTGCTTCGCGGCGTGGGAGTTGTACGGCAAGCGCCACGGTTACATGGCTTGTCTACCCGGTGGCCGGGTCCGCGTCGTCCGCCACGACATGCCCGCGGACGACCTGGTGTCCGAGCGCCCTGCGGTGCGCCCTTGAGCGTCGACGGCCACGAAGCGGACCCGCCCGACGCCGCCGCCACCCGGGTGCGTGAACGCACCATTTCGGCTGCCAAGACCTCCGGGGAGTACAGCGAGCGCCTCGGCGCGTTGGCCCGATTCACCGTGCGACACAAGGCGTTGGTGATCGGCGCCTGGGTCGGACTGGCGGTGGTCCTGGCCCTGCTGTTCCCGCAACTGGAAACGGTGGTGCAGAAACAATCCGTCCAGCTGATCCCCCGCGACGTGGCGTCTTTTCAAACCCTCGACCGAATGAGCGAGGCCTTCGGCGAGCAGGGCTCCAAGACCATGCTCTTCGTCGCGATGGAGGACCCGGCAGGCCTGACCCCCTCGGCGCGCACGCAGTACACGGATCTGGTGTCGCGGCTGCGCGCCGACACCACGCACGTTCTGCTGGTTCAAGACCTGCTGGCCGACCCGGTGACCGCCACCCAGGCACTCAGCCAGGACGGCAAGGCCTGGTATCTGCCGGTGGGGGTGGCCGGCACGCTCGGTGACCCCGCCGCCGCCGAATCGGTCACCGCGGTCCGCGCGATCGCCGCCGACGCGTTCGCCGGATCGTCGACGACGGTGCGGGTGACCGGGCCGCCGTCGACGTTCAGCGATCAGATCGCCGAGGCCGAACACGATCTGCTGTTCATCTCCATCGCCACCGCCGGGTTGATCGCGCTGATCCTGCTCATCGTCTACCGGTCGGTGTTCACCGCGCTGTTGCCTCTGCTGGTGATCGGCATCAGTCTGGCGGTGGGGCGCGGAGTGCTGTCCGTACTCGGCGAGTTGGGTATGCCGGTCTCGCAGTTCACCGTGGCCTTCATGACGGCGATCCTGCTGGGCGCCGGCACCGATTACACCGTCTTCCTGATCAGCCGCTACCACGAACAGCGCAGGGCGCAGGTCGCCCCCGATCAGGCGGTGGAGCACGCCACCGCCAGCATCGGCCGCGTCATCCTGGCCTCGGCCGCCACGGTCGCGTTGGCGTTCGCCGCGATGGTGTTCGCCAACTTGAGCGTGTTCGCCGGGATGGGACCGGCCTGCGCGGTCGCCGTCCTGGTCGGGTTCGTGGCGACCGTGACGTTGTTGCCGCCGGTGCTGTCGCTGGCCGCGAAACGCGGTATCGGCGAACCCAAGTCCGACCGCACCCGGCGGTACTGGAACTCCGTGGCCGTGGCGGTGGTGCGCAAGCCGGTGCCGCTGCTGCTGGTCAGCCTGGCCATCCTGCTGGCACTCTCAGCGGTCGCCACGACGATGACGTTGAGTTACGACGACCGCAAGGGACAACCCGCCACCACCGCCAGCAACGAGGGTTATCAGCTGTTGGACCGGCACTTCCGCACCGACGTCGTCATCTCCGAATTCCTCGTCGTGGAGTCTCCCACCGACATGCGCACCGGCAAGGGACTGGCCGACCTCGACGAGATGGCCTCGCGCATCGCGCAGGTCCCCGGGGTGACGAAGGTGTCCGGGGTCACCCGACCCGCGGGAGCCCGCCTGGAGCAGGCCCAACTGGGGTGGCAGAACGGACAAATCGGCGACAAGATGGCCGGCGCGGTGGACGACGGCAACGCCCGCAAGGATGACCTGGCCAAGCTCACCGGCGGCGCGGACCAACTCGCCGGTGGCCTCGCCCAACTCGACACCACCCTGCGGACCGCGCTGACCCCGCTGACCGGAATCCTCGATCAGGCCCAGAGCGCAGGGCGGAAGGTGGACCAGTTTCGGCCCCTGTTGAGCCAACTCTCGGCGACCGCACCCGCGGTCGACCAGGCGCTGCGTTCGGGACCGGGGTTGCGCCCGCTCGCCGAGCAGGCCGATGGTGCCATCGCCACCATCGACCCGCTGGTGGGCGCGCTGAACACCTCGCCGTGGTGCGCGACCACACCGCAGTGCGCCCAGATCCGCGACCAGGTCCAGGTCCTCACGACGCTGCGCAACGCCGGGTTCTTCACCCAGGTCGCCGGGCTCGGGGACACCGTCGGCCAGAACGCATCCGTGGCCGACACCCTGGCCGGCGTCCAGACCGCAGTCACCTCGCTGGACAAGGCGTTCGGCGCGCTCGGTGACCCCGCCAACCTGGCCGGTAACGTCCGCCGACTCCAAGACGGCATCGGCCAACTCGCCTCGGGCGCCCAAGCCCTGGCCACCGGCGTGCACACCCTGGCCGACAGCAACATCGACATGCTTAGCGGGATGAGCCAGATCGCCACCCAGCTGCAGAACTCGGCGCGCGCCAGCACCGGCTCCGACACCTCCAGCGGCTTTTTTCTGCCGCCCAACGCCTTCGAGAACCGCCAGTTCGCCGACGTCGCCAAACAGTTCCTCTCCCGCGACGGCAAGACCGCCCGATTCCTCGTGGAATCCAGCAACGACCCCTACAGCGCCGAGGCCATGGACTTGTCCCACCAGATGGTCGCCGTCGCCGAGGCAGCCAGACCCAACACCTCCCTGGCGCAAGCCCGCATCTCGGTTGCCGGGTTCCCGGCGGTCAACTCCGACATTCAGCGCCTCCTGACCGCCGACTTCATCCAGCTGGCCGCCTCCACCCTGCTCATCGTGGGCCTGATCCTGGTGCTGCTGCTGCGCGCACTGCTCGCCCCGCTCTACCTGCTGGGCACCGTGGTGCTCAACTACACTGCCTCGCTGGGCATTGGAGTCTTGGTCTTCCAGTGGGGACTCGGTGGTGAAATCGCTTGGCCCGTACCGCTATTGGCGTTCATCATCCTGGTCGCGGTGGGCGCCGACTACAACATGCTCCTGGTGTCGCGGCTCAAGGAGGAATCCACCCGCAACATCCGCGTCGGGGTCCTACGCACCGTGGCCAGCACCGGGTCGGTGATCACCTCGGCCGGCATCATCTTCGCGGTCAGCATGTTGGGCCTGATGGTCGGCTCCATCGCCATCATGATCCAAGCCGGATTCATCATCGGCTGCGGTCTGCTGCTGGACACCTTCGTCGTGCGCACCCTCACCGTCCCCGCCATCGCCGTCCTGCTCCGCGAGGCCAGCTGGTGGCCCCACCGCCCCACCACCCCCCAGAGACGGACCTCATGAACGACCGCGTTGCCTGTGCTCACTCGTCCCGACCTACCGCAGCAGGCGATGTCCGTGTGGGGTCGACGCGGACATCGCTGCGGCGGAACCGGCGTCCACGAGCCGTCCATGTAGCCCTGCTGGCCATCGCTGTGGGCATCGGGGTCGCGACCGCGCCCACTGCGGTCGCCGATGAGGCCGGCTACCTCCAGCGACTTCAGAGCAGGCTGGCGTATCTGACAGCTCAACAACTGCTGACCGAGGGCTACAAGGTGTGCCAGCTGACCCACAGCGGCCATCCATCCTCTGACGCCATTGAGATGGTCTCGAAGGACTTGGCGATATCAGTACCGGCCGCCGTTGAGATCATCGTCGCCGCCGGAGGGGAACTCGGCTGCTGACAGCGGGCCGGGGAACTGCTGCGTGGAAAAGCAAAGCTTCTCGAAGAGCTGACGTGGTGGTAGTCCACCACCGCTCGACATGTCGGATGAGTGATGCGCGGCGAAATAGTCAGTGCAGCAACGATTTTGGACACGTAGCCAGCCGACGGCGCAGAAACTCTACAGACTGAACACGTCACCGAACTGGCCGCGTCGCCCAAGCGTGGGCAGCGTGCCCGAGCGGTGCAGTGGCGCGGTCTAGAGAGTGCAGCGGTCGAGGAAGTCGGTGACCGCGGCGGTGAAGGCGTCGTTGTCGTCCCCGGCGATCATGTGACCGGTGCCGGACACGTCGACGGTTTCGGCGTGCGGGACCAGGTGGGTGAACTCCTCGACGGTGGCCTGGGAGACCACGTCGGACAGCAGCCCGCGGACGAGAAGTGTTGGGGCGGTGACGCGTCGGGCTCCGTCAATCAGCAGATGGCTGATCGCGTCGAACTGCTCGGTGCCCGCGGCCGCGCCGTCGCGCAGGAAGTCGAAGTTGGAGTGGACGAACGCCGGGTCCCATCGCCACACCCAGCGACCGTCGGGACGCTGCCTAAGCACCTTGTGCAGGCCGTCGAGGTTCTCGGGGCGCGCGCGATGCGGGTTGTAGGCGGCGATCACCTCGGCGGCATCGCCGAGGGTGGCGAAGCCGTCGGGGTGGGCGGCCATGAACGTCACGACGCGACGGGCACCCTCGAACTCCAACCGCGGGGTGACGTCGACCAGGATCACCGCCGCCCACGACGCCCCGGATGCGAGCAGGTGCGCGCCCAGGGCGGTCATTCCCCCAGCGATGCGCCGACGACGGCGGGCGGGGTATTGGCGCTGAAGTGGTCACGGACGGCGAGCAGGTCGGTGGCGAGTCGCTCGACGTCGTAGCGCCCGGCCGGATCCCAGTCGCTGTCGCCGTGACCGCGGGTGTCATAGGCCACCACCGAGTATCCGCGCGACTGGAGCCGGCGCGCTGAGGTGGTCCACGCGTGCCGGTTCTGACCGCCGCCGTGCAGGAGGAACACGACGGGACGATCACCGTCGTGGGGGTAGTACTCGGCGGCAAGGGTGATCCCGTCTCCGGTCCGGACCCGATGCTGCACGACCGAAGTCACGATGCGTTGCCTGCGGTGCTCACGATCGTGACGGTGCCCTGCGCGGCGCATACGGCCTTGTGGCCGTTGGTGATGTCGATGCGCGCCACCCCGCTGCGTTTGCCCAGCGAC
This sequence comes from Mycobacterium sp. MS1601, assembly GCF_001984215.1. NCBI lineage: Bacteria > Bacillati > Actinomycetota > Actinomycetes > Mycobacteriales > Mycobacteriaceae > Mycobacterium > Mycobacterium sp. MS1601. Next base: position 1,303 of record NZ_CP019424.1, on the reverse strand, counting down.
ACGATGTCGGCAATGGCGACGCACACCCCGCTGGACACGGGTCTGAGCAGGTTCAACTTGAACTCGGTGGTCGCGACCCACGATCCCGCCGGAATGACGGGGTAGAACACCACCCCGAGACAATGGTCGACCATCGCCGACAAACACCCGCCGTGCAGATTGCCGAACGGGGTCAGCAGGTCCTCGCGGGTATCCATCTCCGCCACCAGCCGACCCGCGGTGAGTGCGGTGTGTCGAAAATTCAGGAACGTCGACAGTCCGCCCGCCGTGTTCGCCGCGTGGAGCAGCTGGTCGGCGATCTGCGCGTCGAAGTGCGCGAACGTCGTGGTCACCATCGTCTGTCAATCCTCGCCTTCTCTGTCATCGGCCGACGGTCGTGCTCCAGCGAAACGCTCGAGCATGTCACCGAACGCGCCGAGGTCGCCGTGGGCGGCGAAGTGCTCGACGTCCACGGCAACGAACATCGCCGTGGCGGTGAAGCGCACGATGCCGTCCTGCCCGATCCCGGTCGCACTGACGTGCAGGGCTCGCCCCTCGCGGCTGTCGACGCGCGCGACGATGCGGTGGGGGTGATGCAACGGCACCGGCACGCGGTAGCCGACGGCCAGGTTGCGGGTGACCGCCGGGGTTCCGACGATCCACAGGGTGAAGCCGAACAAGTCGTCGCACGCCGCGGCGATCGCACCTCCGTGCGCGAGACCCGGTGCCCCGCCGTGCCGTTCGTCGAAAACCAGGTCGGTGTAGACCTGCTGCCCGGATCGGAACACCTCCATCTGCAGGCCGTGGGGATTGTCGGGGCCGCACCCCATGCAGGTGGGAGTGTGCGGCGGCAACCGCACCGGCTCACCGCTCAGCGCCTCGCTCACGGAGTGCTCGATTCTGTAGACGTGTCAATCTGCGATCCGACCGCGGTGATCGCCGACAGCGCCATCGCGGCCTGGCTGGTGCCGAAGACCAGTGCCACCGACAGGCACGACACCCCAGCGTCCACTTCGGGCTGCCCGTGGGATTGCGGGTGGCCTGCGCGGGAAGGGACGGATCGTCGAGGCCGTCGGACAGGGGCACGGGCTAGACCGGTGCGGCCCACATGATGGGCAGCGACGTAAAGCCCCGGATCGGCCCGGACCGCAGACGACGCGCAGACTCCAGGTCGACCTCCCAGTCGGGCACTTTGTCCAGCAACGCATTCAGGGCGGTCCGAGCCTCCATCCGCGCCAGTGCCGCACCCAGGCAGAAGTGGACACCGCGACCGAAGGCCACCTGGTGTTCGCAGGTGCGATCGATGTCGAACACGTCCGGATCG
>NZ_CP019423.1 GCF_001984215.1 Mycobacterium sp. MS1601 | reverse complement strand
TGGTACGCCGGACAGGCGTGCGCTACCGTGAGACTTGCCTTTCAGAGCAAAGTCCCTTCGGGATATCGGGTGCGGACCCCGAACCGAGTTGGCGCTCGGTTCAAAACCTCAGACAAGGGCCTCGCTAACGCGGGGCCTTCGTCATGTCAGCGGGGTAATCCGCACACCGGCTATTCAGATGTCACGTATGCCAAGACCCCTGTCCGACCAGCAGAGGTTTTTAGGTCCTGGCGGGGTGATCACATCGCCAGCGGCAGAACCTCCTTGTCGACTTTTCCGAGTTCACGCACCAGGTCTGGTCGGCCGGCGTGGATGGCGAGAAGGTCCGCCATGTACTGCGCCATGGACGAAACGCCCGACTGCGCGAACTTCTCCTCTAGGAGCGGAACGGCTTCGATGGGTGGGCGAACGGTGTATGCCTTGCGTTCGCCTTTTGCGTGAGCTGGCATGACGTTGACCCTTCCAGCCCGATCGGTGATTCAGCATCAGGACACGCCGAGGCGGGTGGTACTGGTGTGAATTTTGAGGTCCGTTCCAGATAACGCGTGGTGCGCGATCACCAGTCGTCGACCTCGGTGGGGATGAGTTCGTACAGTTCCGTGCTGAGGACCTGGCGCACGGCTTGGGCGCGGGCCTCGGTGCGTAATGCAGTCTGCGTCAGTGGGTCTGGCATCTGGCCGTGGTGTCGGCAAGTCCAGTCGCGGATGCTCAGGTCGCCGAGAGTGGCGGCGTGGGCACGGGCCATCCAAGTGATTCGGTCGGCCTCGTCGCGGATGAACTCGGTCCGCTGGTCGGTGGTCCAGTCCTCGGGTAGCCCGAGGTCTGTGGTGTAGACCGCCTGGACAGTGCGCTGAATTGCGGGATCGACGGGTGGCGGCATGGTCTCGGACGTGCAGGAGTGCACACGGCGAGGTCGTAGGGTGCGGGCCGGAAAGCGTGGTGTCACGATTCCGACCGCTTCCTCCCAGGGCTGGGCCTACGGCTCGAAGTGGGAGCGGAAGCCTTCGAGCCAGTCCGCCCGCGCGTGGCCGGTGAGATCGCCTGGAACCCATGTCTCGGCGTCGTCGGGGCTGTCTGCGTCGCCGCTGGCCACCCGTTCGTGGGCTTCGAGGTAGCCGGCGACGTGCATGTCATCGGATTGGGAGAAGACGGCTTGGATGGTGTCGAGGTTCGTCGTGAAGTCCTGGTAGGCGGCGCGGCGCTCGGCGTCATCGGTGTAGTCACCGCCGTACCGCTGCAGCCATGCCTGCCAGTGCTCGGTGGAGCCTGGCTTCGGCGGCGGTGCGGGTGCGCTCATCAGGGCCGACTTTAGGCCGCCGCGCCGACGACGAGTGCGGCATTCGGGTCGGTGCAGCGTGGGCCGCCGAGCATGTCCAGGATCGGGGCGCCGGTCGATGCGGGTCCGTGGATCACCGACCGCAACACTCGTTCGAAGGCGAGATCCACTGCCGGGGCGTCCTCCAGGAGCAGATCGAGGAGCTTCTCTGCGGCGGGGGTGTTGAACGGATTGGCTGTCAGCTGCGCACACAGCGCACGGACCTGGGACGCGAAGTCCCGGACCGCACTCACGTCGTCTTGGACCGTGCCGAGGATTTCCATGCCCTCACTGTAAGAGCGTGCGTGCATACATGCAAGCAATTTGCATGCAAACTACTTTTAGGTATGCATGTAGGATGCGTGCATGCCCGATTCGGCTGGGGATGCTCTCGACGGCGGCGCGGCCGACGCTGCCGGTAGCGCGCTGCCCTTGCGTAAGCGGCAGCAGAAGGTGCCGTTGAACACCTATGTGCGTCCGGGCACGCAGCAGCGCGTGGAGGTGTTGAAGGACCGCGGGTACGCGGTCACCGACATCGTGGATGCGGCGCTCAACGAGTTCTTGGACCGGGCCGGGGTGCCCCCGGCCGAGTAGCTCGGCATTCCGGAGCCTGGCCAGCGTTTCTCGCCCGCAGCTTCCTCGTACTGGCCCGTTTGCGCGGTGGGTGGTGGCTGTCCAGGCTCGACCGGTAGGTCGACCGCGCAGCGGCGGTACGGCCTTGACGGCCACCACCCACCGTTTCGCCACAATCGAGGCCGAGGAAGTCCGCTGCCCCCCATGAGCCGGGGTTTCTCACGGTCGGCGCACGGACGTGATGATCGTGGCCACCGCTTCGAAGCCCACCCCGACGATGGCGCCGATCGCTCGGCCGACTTCGCCGATGGTGACCTTGCAGTCGGGAATGCGGGCCAGGTAACCCGCGAGCACGCAGATCGCCAGGCCCAGGACCGTGATCGCCAGGACGATGATCGCCACGACGATGATGGCCACGACGATCAGGATGGATTCGCTCATTGGGCGTCTCCTTGTTCGGTGGTCAGGAGATGGCTCCTGGAGCTGGCTGGTCGTCCCGCTCTCTTCTTCTGCGCTGGCATAGCGTGCTTTACAGGGCACTGGCCACACCTTTCTCGTCGTGGTTCCGGTACACCGGGGAAGTACCGGCCCGAGAGCTGGTTTCCGTCGCGTGGCGTGGCGGCAGTTCCAGGTCTCGCCTGAGCAGGTATAGACCTGCGGGGTGCAGCGGCCGATCGCCGAATGCACGGCACCGCGAGAAGCGGGTTGTCAGGGTTGGTGTCACGGCCTCTAATGACCCCTTGGGGGCCGGAATCCCGACAACTCGTGTGGTTACGGTCAGATCACAACAAAGGAAGTGCAGTGCTGGAAGCACTTCCACGGCGCGCGAGCCTCAGCGGATGACTGGAAGCGTCGACGAGAGAATCAAGACAACTTTGCGTCAGCCCCTTAGGGGGCGGCGTGCGCCACCCTCAGGGCATGCGGTCGTTGCGGTCCGGTTTTGGAATGCCGGCGTCGTCTAGGTAGCGGTTGATGGCCTCGTCGACGGTGTCGGTGATGACGTATCCGTGCGCCTTGATCCATTCGAGCCGCGCGAGGGTTCCCGCGTGCAGCTGTGTGGCGAACGGACTCTTCACCTTGCGTTGACGGGCTTTGAGCCGAACCGGCTCGGCCGGCTGAGTCTTCTGCTCACCACCGGGTGATGCCACCACGGGCGCGGGCGGGATACCGGGGTTCTGCGGCTCCGGCGCGGCCGGCGCGGTTTCGTTGACGGGGGTTTCGTCGGCGGTGACCCGTGCGGCTTGGGCGCGTCGCTCTGCCCGCGACAGCGGACGGGTGGAGCCGACCTGCAATCCGGCGGGTTTCGATGCGGCGTTCATGCTGCGTGCCGCCTTGCCGCGATGCGTTCGGCGACCTCGCGGTAGGCCACCGCCGCCGTGCTGGTCGGGGCGTGCACGTTGACCGGTACGCGTTTGCCCTTGGCTTCCACCACCCGCACCGTGTGCGGGATCTCGCCCAGGTAGGCCCCGCCGTCAGACCACTCCCCCCAGTCGGCACGCAGTTGTCTGCGCACGTCCTTGCTCGCCTTCGGGTTGCCGTCGAAGTCGGCCAGCAGCACGTACCGGATTTCCACGTCGGGGTTGAGGGTCTCCTGAACGTCGAGGATCGAGTTGCCCAGCTCCACCAGGCCGTCCACCTCGTCGGGGCCGGCCTTGAGGACGGCCAGCACGTAGTCGGCCGCCGCGAGTGCTGCGGTGGTCAGCTCCCCCAATGCCGGCGGGCAATCCAGGAGCACGAAGTCGTAGCCCTCGATGTCGTCGAGCTGGCGCGCTAGCCGCAGCTGGCCTCCCGATCCGAGCCCGGTTCGCTCGAGCTCCTTGAGCGCGAGATGACCGGGCGCGACGTCGATGCCGAACTGCGTCGGAACGATGACCTTGGCCAACGGGACGCGCGTCGCCCGGTCCGGGTGCAGAACCTCGTACATGGACGCGTCCTCGGCGTCGAGTTCGATGCCCAGCCCCTTGGTGCTGTGCGCCTGCTGATCCATGTCGATTACGAGGACGCGTAGACCCATCGCGGCCAGGTTCGCGCCGAGGTTGATCGTGGTGGTTGTCTTGCCGACGCCGCCCTTCTGCAGCGCCACGGCCAGGATTTCGCACTGCTTATCTGCCGAAACAGTCATGACGGGAAGCTTACCGGGCTACATGCAAACATGTCTACATGCAGACTTACATGTAAGAAATCATGTATGTATGTACAGTGGTCTCGGCCCCTCCGGCGGTATTGCCAGCGAGGCTCATGGACGTGTGGCCAGCAGGGTCGTGACCTTGGTGTTGTTGGCGATCCACTCTGCGAGGTTGCGGTCGATCATGCGGGTGAGCTTCATGTAGGCCTCGACGCCCTCGGCGGCGGTGAGGCGGTTCGGCTGCTGTTGACCCGACCGCTGGCCAGGCAACGGGAATCCGTTGTGCAGGGGTTCGTGGTGGGCGACCCGGTTGCGTAGAACGTTGACGGTCTTGGCGACGGAGTGAACCCACGTCCTGGTGAAGCTCGCGTGGGGGCTTGGGTCGTTTCGTGCTTCGATGCGCCCACCGGGGAATGCAGAGCGCAGCGTCGATCGCCACAGCTGCTCGTAGTCGGCGTGGACGCGGCGGGGCTCCCGGCCGGCGTAGCCGCCGGCATCGAGAAGGTTGACCCACATTCCGAAGGTGCACTGCGCGATCACTCGCCCAGGTGTCGATGGGTGGCCTTGCCGAGGATTGCGGAGATAGCCCCAGGCTCGTTCGACCTGCTTCATCGAGCGGTCATCGAGGGCGATGTTCTGGTACCACTCAGGTCCGTAGGTGCCGGTCAGCGCGTTGTGTAGGGCGTTGCGTAACGCCACTTCGACGATGGCCAGGTCCGCGAGAATGGCTGTCGAAAGGTCACGGTCCCAGACGTAGAGCTTGCGGGCACGGTCGGCGTCTTGGCCGGCGGCGTTCAGATAGGACGCGTAGCGCGGGGTCGATATGGCTCGATCGAGCGCAGCGGCGCGACGCACCTCTGCCTGCTGGGGGGTCTCTACCACTGGACTCCTTTTCGTGGTCCGAGGTAACATAACTGGCAGAAGTCCCCGGACACCGCCTCTCTGGCCTGGAGCCATGACGCGGCCGGGGTTTTTTTCTTTGGTGCCCCACCCGCGCCCCGCTTCCGTCGATTCACTTCGCGGCGTTCTTCCATGCCAGACACCGGTGCACCGACCTCATCACGCGAGGAGCCGCACGTGGCGGGTCCAGCGGCCCCAGGGGCGTCAGCAGCCCCTCTTCCGGATGCGGGGGATTGTCGGGTCGACCTGGGACAATGGCGAGCGCACGGGCCGCGACCGCTCGCTTGGAAAAAAACTTTCTCCAGGTTTCAGGGGTTCGCGGTACGCGCGGACTTAAGAGGAAGCGACAACCGTAGGGATCGGTTGTCTCTTTCTCGCCTCCTGGAGATGTAGCCATGGATCGACCGGCACGCCGCCCCGGCCCGCCCGTTGATGCCGCGCGCTTACAACCGGACAACCAGGGCGACATCCATCGCGTCGACGAGGGCTTGGTCGGTTCCTGGCTCGACGACCCTGATCTGGCCGCCGAACTGGCCGACGAGCTGGAACAGCTGGAACGACTGCGGCGTCTTCAAGCCGATGAGGAGCTGTTGCTGGCGCTGCAGTTGGAGCAGTTCACCGGCCGGCTGTGGGCGCGGTTCTCCCGCGAACTGACCCGCTACGGCCTCGGCGTGCTGCGCGCCTGGATCCGCCACGGCACCATCTATGCGAAGGCCAAGACGCTGACCGGCTACGGTCTGGGCCGCATCGAGGGCTGGCCCGACGACCAGACCATCGACGACATCGCCACCGACACCGTGGTCGCCGCGCTGAACTACTTCCGCGACAAGGTGCTCAAGACCCACCGCTGGCAGTCCTCGGGTGGGGCGTCGCTGGGCACCTTCTTCATCGGCCAGTGCCTCTATCAATTCGCCAACATTTACCGCAGCGCACTGCGGGCCGAACTTGAACGAATTGAGCAGGCCACCACGCCGATGGACGAACTCCCCGAAGACGAGTTCGACGTCATCAAGGGCATCGAGGCGACCATCGTCACCAACGACACCGTGGCCGAAGCGATGGCCCTGCTGACCACCGACCGGGCGCGCCAAGCACTGTTCCTGCAGGAGCACGGCTTCACCCAGCGCGAGATCGCCAACAAGCTGGGGCTGCGCGACGCCAAGAGCGTGGAAAACCTCCTCGGCCACCAACTCCGCCAACTCCGAAACCGAAAGAGGACGTCGTGACCACCATCAAGCACCTCACCGAACTGATCAACGCCAGCTCGTTGGGCACCCGCACCGCCCGAGTCGCACGCAGGTCGGTGACCGCCGCCGAAGGCGACGCCCTGGCACGCCGCGCCGCCGAGACCGACCGAAACGATTCCGTGGAATTCAGGGATCGAGCCGACGAGCGCACTTATAGACCGGTATCCGGCTCAACACCGGGCCGGACAAACCGAAAGGACAAGACAATGGCCAAGGGCCATCACCGCAGCGCGACCACCGGTCGCTACGTCAAGGCGTCCACCGCGGCGCGCAATCCCAAGACCACGGTCACCGAACGGGGCGCCAACCGCAGCAGCGGAACCCATCACCGCAGTGCCATCACCGGCAAGTTCGTGAAGGGCTCCACCGCCGCACGTCACCCCAACACCACGGTCACCGAACGCGGTTGAGCATTAACCGGATTCGGCGGTGTCCCCTCGGCTCGACAGACGGGCCGAGGGGACACCAGACCGACCCACTTCCGAAAGGTGAAACCCATGATTCGCACCACCGTTGAGGCCCTCGGCGGTGCGTAAGCCGTTCCCAGTGAGCTGATCCCGGTCCGCGAGCTGCATCAGCGCCTGATCGATCAGGTGGCCACCAGTGGCGGCAACGTCGTCCTGGCTGACACCGCCGGTAAGCCTGCCGCCGTCGTCATGTCCCTTCAGCGCTATGAGCAGCTGCTCGACGAGCTGAACACGCTGCGCCGCAGAACGGCCGACAACGCCTGATGGCGGGGGAGGGGCATCACGTGCTGACCGACGACGACACGCAAGCTCGTCGTCGCCCCCAACGCGGAGTACGTCGGTCTGCGGCCGGCGGCGGCGCTGATCACGCTGATCAGATCATCGTCCTCGACCCCAGCCGGATCACCAATCTCGCCGTCCACGAGATAGACCTCGCCCTCGACGCACTCCAGCGCGGCGAACGGCACATCATCCTCGACGACGGCGACCCCCGGCTGATCTGAACACGCGGCCGGTGAGTTCTTCTCTACGCCGCCTCTCCAGTCCGACCCGCATAGCGGTCCCGCGCAGCCCGACGTTCACCATCGGCGGTCTCGCTGTTGAACTCCGACGCCAGCTGGGCGTAGCCGACATCGAGGTCATCCGGGTCGGGCTCGGCTTCCACGTGAATCACTTCGACCTCATTTCCGGGGAACGCCGCCGGTAGTGCTGTGGTATCGATGGCTTCGGTGAGGGACCGCAGTTCGATGCCGCGATCCTGAAGCCCACTTGCGCGGGTTCTCTAGCTCGGGTTTTGAGCGCTAGATCGCGGGAGCGGGTTTTGATGTTGAGTTGGTGTGGTTGACATGTCCCGCGCCGCCGGGCTGGGCGGGCTGTCCTGGGGCCGGTGGGTTTTTCGTGGTCGGCGGTCTGGTGGGCTGGGCGGTTGTCCGAACGGGAGACGTCGAAAGTTACCGCATGGCCTAAGAAGAAGTTCCGCGTGGCGAGCATTCTTGGATGAGGCTGTTGAGGTTCTCTTGCACGCGCTCCGGGGTGAGGCCGACTGATGGTGAGTAGAGCATGATGTGGTCGAGCACGCCTTCGTAGCGCTTGAGCCCGTCGCGCACTTGGTCTGCCGTTCCGGCCACGCCCATGGCGTCGATCATCTTGTCGGACACCGCGGCGAACATCTCCGGAAAATCGCGTCGGGCGAATGCGTCCCGGATGGCTCGGCCCTCAGCGGAGAAGCCATTCACGTCGAGCATGGACCCATAGGACTTGACTGCTGAGTAGAACGCGATCTGTTGTGCCAGTTCGCGTCTGGCGATTTCGGGGTCCTCGTGGATTGAGCACATGACCATGGAGATGACTTCGACGTCGCCGGGGTCGCGGTCGGCGTGTGCGGCGCCCTTGGCGATGGCCGGTCGGACGACTTCCTGGACGTAGGTGGTCGTGAACAGCGGATGTCCGGCAAGGCCGTCGGCCACTCTGCCGGCTGCTTCGCACATACGGGGACGCACGCCGGCGGTGACGATCGGGATCGGCCGGGGCAGGGGTGGCACGTCGCCGGTCGGAACGAGGTCCATCGTGTAGAAGCGGCCGTGGTGGCGCACTGGACCTTCGTGGAGGTTCCAGATGCGGCGCAGTAACGCGACGAGTTCCTCCATCCGCAGCGCGGGCGCAGAGGTGTCGGACACGCCATGCCAGTCGCTCATCATGCGTTGGGTTCCGTTACCGATGCCGAGTACCAGCCGACCGTTGGAGAGCTCGTCGAGATCGCGAGCCTCGGTGGCTAGAACCAGGGGGCTTCGTCCGACGCCGTACAGAATGGAGGACCCAATCCGACAGTTCTGCGTACGGTTCGCCAGCGCGGCCATGGAGATTGATCCGGAGCGGTGATAGAACTCCGAAGCCCACGCCGCGTCGAACCCAGCCGCATCGGCAGCCTGGGCGGTCTGGGCCAGCGACTGGAGGTCGGCGCCGACAACGGACAGGCCGTAGGTGCTCACGGCTGATCCCCGCGTCGCGGGCGCAGCCCGTCGAACATGACGGCGGTGAGGGTGCCGGCGACGACCGCCTCGTTGAGTTGGCTTTCGGTGACCAGATACATAAGCGCGTTGATGGTGACGGCACCGAACAGTGCGATGGATGTGGACCGCGCGTCGGTCTGCGCGACGAGGGACCCGTCGCGTGCCCCGGCGATGAGCAGAGCCTCCACCGGTCGCTGGTAGGCGGTGTTGATCATGTCGGCGATCACCGGCATCCGAGCCGCCCGCCCGAGCTCGCCGATGAGTGCGCGGCAGACCGCCGGTCGCTGCGCCATCGCCCGCAGTTGTGCGCGGATGACGAGTTCGAGACGCTCGGCTCCGGTGCCGTCGGTCTGCACGATCGCCGTCACGGCATCGGAGATGTCCTTGAGCAGGTCCTCGAGAAGAAAGGCGAGGATCTCCTCTTTGCCGGCGAAGTAGTAGTACAGCGTCGCCTTCGGCACGCCCGTCGCTGCCGCGACGTCCTCAATTTTGGAGTCGTTGAGCCCCTTGTCGGCGAACAGGTCCGCAGCTGCGGGGAGTCGATCAGCGATCTGACGTGGAATTCTGCGCATTGCCCATTTTCGTTCGCCCCATTTAGACTCCGAGTCTAAACCGTTGTTGCGATGGTGGTGGGAGTGTCCATGGTCGACGTGGGTGTCCGGTACGACCCGTTCGACGCCGAGATCCTCAACGACCCCTACCCGACGTACCGGATGTTGCGCGATACCGCTCCGGTGTTCCGCGCCGAGGAGTCGCACACCTGGGTGTTGAGTCGGCACGCCGACGTTCAGGCGGCAGCGCTGGATCACGGCACGTACTCCTCGGTGGACGGAATCTTCCCCACCCCGCCGGGTTCGGATTTCATCGGGTCGTTCCTGCCGATGATGATCGTGATGGACCCGCCGCGACACGATCAGCTGCGCGCTCTGGTCAGCCGGGCCTTCACCCCGCGCCGGGTGGCCGGTCTGCAGGACGCCGTTACTCGGATGGCGGCGGAGTTGTTCGATCGCCTCGACGAGGGGTCGGGGTCAGCCGATTTCGTGGCCGACTTCGCCGCCATCCTGCCCGCCGCGGTGATCGCCGATCTGCTGGGCGTGCCCGCAGCCGATCGCGATCGGTTCCGTCTGTGGTCGAGCCGGCTGGTGCAGGTCGACGTGACCCACGGGCAGACCACTGACGCCCTGGCGGCTGCGGCGTCGATCTACGCCTACTTCACCGAGTTCCTCGCCGACCGCCGAAGGGCTCCACGCGAGGACCTGATGTCGGCATTGGTCAACGCCACGGTCGACGGCGTGGGGCTGACCGACGACGAGGTCCTCGGTTTCTGCGCGCTGCTGCTCGTCGCGGGTTACGAGACCACCACCAACCTGCTGGGGAACTCCGCAGTCGTGCTGGCTCAGCATCCGCGGACCCGGCGCCGTCTGGCCGCAGATCGAACGCTCCTGGGGCCCGCGGTGGAGGAGTTGCTGCGTTACGACTCACCGGCTCAGGGACTTTCACGCACCCTGACCCGCGACGTCGTTCTACACGAGACGACCATGAAACGGGGTGACAGGGTGCTACTGCTGTTCGGGTCGGCGAACCGGGACGAGCGCGCCTTCCCCGACCCGGACGTGTTCGACGTCGATCGCACTTGTGAGCACCAGGTGGCCTTCGGACGCGGGATCCACTTCTGTCTAGGTGCGGCGTTGGCGCGGATGGAGGCCCGGATCGCCCTGAATGCGTTGCTGGACAAAGTCCCCGACTGGGAGGTCGATCTCGAGTCCGCCGTGCGACTGCGGTCCGGGCCGATCCGCGGCTACACGTCGCTGCCCATCACCTGGGCTGCTCCGGTCTAGGCCCCGTGGCCCACTGGCTTTTGGTCCGGTCAGACAGCGCCCACCACGTCTGACAGGGCAGCGGCTTGGCGGTGCACGGCGAGGAAGTTGTCGACGAGGGTTGTGCAGTCGTCGCGAGTGATCGTGCGGAGTCCGGTCATTCGTGCGAACACAAGAGGCCCGACGAGTTGGCAGATCGCGAGTTCGCAGTCGATGCTGCCGAGTTCGGCGCGAGCTTCCGCGTTGGTGAGGATGGCGTCGAAGGGTTGTCGGTACTGGTCGACAACTCGGGCCCGCAGAGCCCCGGATGTGTGGGGATCGTCAATGTCGTCTTTGGTGCCGGCCGGCCCGAGTGAGAGCCATGCCAGGGTGGTGACGTGCAGCGGGGCGTCGTTGAGCAGGGCGGCCTGGCGGCTGAGCAGCTCGATCAGCTGATCGCGCAGAGAACCACTGGTGGGTGCTGGTGTGGCTACCTGCGGCAGGAGCCGCTCGAACGTGGCGGCCAGCAGATGCGACGAACTCTGAAAATGTCGATAGAGGGTGGTGCGGGCAACCTTGGATGCTTTGGTGACAGCATCGACGGTGACGGCTTCGACTCCTCCTGTGCTCAGAAGTGTCGCCGCAGCATCCAGTAACCGGTTGCGTGACCGTATCCGCCGCGGGTCGATGTCGTCATCGTCGGGTAGGGATGGCTGACGGCTGTCGCTCAACGGGGTCACCTCGGCGGTCGGTTTCAGGCGATGTCGCGCACGACATTCTACCATTTGTGGTACTAAGAGTATCGCAGCGAAACTAGATGTAGCGGGGGCGTTCTTGTGCCAGACAGTGCAGTATCGCCGGAACGGCTTCCTTCTCATACCCCGACGTGCATGGGGTGCGGCCCGGCCAACCCGCACGGCCTGCGCCTGGAGGTCTACCGGCGTGCGGATTCGGTGTATGCCGATGTGACCTTCGATGAGCGTCACATCGGAGCGCCGGGCTTGGCGCATGGCGGGGCGGTCGCGGCCGCCTGTGATGACGTGCTGGGCTTCACGCTGTGGATCGCCGGCACGCCTGCGGTGACCCGCACGTTGACCGTGGAGTACTTGCAGCCAGTGCCCTTGCACCAGCCCCACCGGATCACCGCGCACATCAGCGCCCGCAAGGGGCGGGCGCTGCATGTCGCGGCGACGGGGACCTGCACGGGGGTGACCCGGTTCACCGCGAGCGCAGTGTTCATCGCGGTCGACACCGCGCATTTCGCCGCTCATGGTGACATCAGCGGTTTCGGCGGGATCTTCGAGCAGTTCTCGCGTCACGGCGGCGGTGCCGGTCACACGCCATGACCGCCGCCAGCACCTCGCTGAGTAGCAAACCCCTGCGCAATCGGGGGAGTTCGGTTGCCCCCGACCCCAACCCCGCCGGGTCGCGTTCGCGCGCGTCGGCCGGTCGCCGCGACGCAATCCTGGACGCCGCGTTGGCTATTGCTCGAACCGGCGGTTATGACGCTGTCCGCATGCGAACGGTCGCCGAACGCGTGGGCATCGCCGTGGGCACGCTGTACCGCTACTATCCGGCCAAGACTCATCTGTTGGTGGCGGCGCTGACTCGGGAGTTTCAGCGCCTCGACGTCGCGGGTGACTGGACAGGCGGTCCGGGCACACCGACGCAACGACTGGACCGACTCACCACCCACTTGCACGAGCGGTGGCAGCGCGACCCGCTGCTGACCGATGCCATGACCCGCGCCTTCGCCATGGCCGACACCCGCGCCGCCACCGAGCTCGACCTCGCCGCCGCCACGATCACCACCCTGCTGGCCCGCACCCTCAGTGCCGGTGAACCCACACCGGCACACCTGCATGTCGCCAGCATCATCTCCGACATCTGGCTGGCCAACCTCCTCGCCGTCATCAGCGGGCGCCTGTCAGCAGCCGATGCCCGCGATCGCATCGACCGGGCCACCCGACGAGTCGTCGACCGCGCCACCCGGCACCCCCAGACACCGTAACGATACTTCTAGTAGCGCAGCGCTACTTGTCGTACTCTTATGTGACGACTCGCCGCTGCGTCGAAGGAGAAGTCATGTACACCCAATGGATCAAAGACTGTGTCGTGCAACGTGTCTCTGTGCGTGACGGCCTGGTGCTCGACCTTGACGACTACAACGAGGTCGTCATCTCGCGTCCCCTGACGCTCACCTTGCCCGCGATGGAGCGTTTTCCCGCCGAGACGGTGGTCATCGACCCGCTGCAGATCTCGACGCAGGAGCGCCCGCTGCTGAATCTGGCCGGCGCTGTGTGCACCCAGGCCTGGTCCGATGACGACGGAGGCCTGCATTTGAGCTTCTCCCGCGGGCATCGCATCGACGTTGACCCCGACCAGCAGGTCACCGCATGGGAGCTGTACGGGAAACGACACGGCTACATGGCCTGCCTACCCCAGGGGCGAGTCCGTGTGGTGCGGCACGACATCCCCGAGGGTGATGACACCAACATCGTGAACCGGCACTAAAGGGCCCGCTCCAGCCGGATTGATCCACCCCGCCAGCCCTTGTGCTACATGCTGTAGCGTAGCGATACCGATAGTATCGTCGACTGGGGAGGTTCGGTGACCGACCGCACGACAGGCTCCTCGACACGAGCACCTGCCACTCCCACTGCGCGGCGTGAGGACTCTTCCGCCGATCTCGCACACAGCCGCGAGTACAGCGCCCGGCTGGCCGCGTTGGGCCGATTCACCGTGCGGCACAAAGCATTGACGATAGGCACCTGGCTCGGTGCCGCGATCGTCTTGGCGGTGCTGTTTCCCCAGTTGGAGACGGTGGTGCGCCAGCAGTCGGTCGATTTGATTCCGCGCGATGCGCCGTCGCTGCAAACAGTGGAACGGATGAGCGCTGCGTTCGGGGAGCAAGGCTCGAAAACGCTGCTGTTCGTCGCTATGGAAGACCCTGCCGGGCTCACCCCGGCGGCCCGGCAGCGCTACGACCGCCTGGTGCAACAGCTGCGCGCCGACACCGAGCACGTCTTGCTGGTGCAGGACCTGCTGGCCGATCCGGTCACCAAAACCCAAGCCGTCAGCGCCGACGGCCGATCGTGGTACCTGCCGGTGGGCGTGGCCGGCACGCTCGGCGACCCCGCCGCGGCCGAATCCGTGGAATCGGTGCGGGACCTCACCGCCGAAGTGTTCGCCGATTCGTCGACCACCGCACAGGTGACTGGGCCGCCGGCGACGTTCAGCGACATGATCGCGGCCGCCGAGCATGATCTGCTGTTGATCTCGATCGCCACCGCCGCGATGATCGCCCTGATCCTGCTGATCGTGTACCGGTCGGTGTTCACCGCACTGCTGCCGCTGCTGGTCATCGGACTGAGCCTGGCCGTCGGGCGCGGTGTGCTCTCGGCGCTAGGCGAGATGGGCATGCCGGTCTCGCAATTCACCGTCGCGTTCATGACCGCGATCCTGCTCGGCGCCGGCACCGACTACACCGTGTTCCTCATCAGCCGCTACCACGAACAGCGCCGCGCACAGGTACCAGCCGAACAGGCCATCATCCACGCCACCGCCAGCATTGGCCGTGTCATCCTGGCCTCCGCAGCCACCGTCGCACTGGCCTTTCTGGCCATGGTGTTCGCCCGCTTGAGCGTATTCGCCGCCCTGGGCCCGGCATGCGCCATCGCGGTTCTCGTCGGCTTCCTGGCCACCGTCACCCTGCTCCCGCCGGTACTGGCACTGGCAGCTAAACGCGGCATCGGTGAACCCAAATCCGATCGCACCCGCCGGTACTGGAACAGTGTCGCCGTAGCGGTGGTGCGCCGTCCGGTGCCACTGCTGATCGTCAGCCTCGTCATCCTGCTCGCCCTATCGGCGGTGGCCGCGACCATCAAGATCAGCTACGACGACCGCAAAGGCCAACCCGCCACCACCGCCAGCAACCAGGGCTACCAGCTGCTGGACCGCCACTTCCGCAAAGACGCCGTCATCACCGAATTCCTGGTCGTGGAGAACCCCACCGACATGCGTACCGGCAAGGGACTGGCCGACCTCGACGAAATGGCCTCCCGCGTCTCCCAGGTTCCCGGTGTCACCACAGTCTCCGGAGTCACCCGCCCCACCGGGGAACGCCTCGATCAAGCGCAACTGGCCTGGCAAAACGGCCAAATCGGAGACAAGATGGCCGGCGCGGTCGCCGACGGCAACGCCCGCCGCGACGACCTCACCAAACTCACCGACGGCGCCGATCAACTCGCCGGCGGACTCGCTCAACTCGACACCAGCGTGCGCACCGCCCTGGCCCCCCTGGCGGGAATCCTCACACAAGCCCAATCCGCCGGCACTCAGGTCAACCAGTTCCGGCCCCTGCTCCAACAGCTCTCAGCGACCGCCCCTGCCGTCGATCAGGCCATCCAATCCGGGCCAGGCATCCGCCCCCTAGCCGACCAAGCAGACCACGCGATCACAATGCTCGACCCACTCGTCGGCGCCCTCAACACCTCGCCCTGGTGTGCCACCACACCCCAATGCGCCCAAATCCGCGACCAGGTACACATCCTGACCACCCTGCGCAACAACGGATTCTTCACCCAGATCGCCGACCTCGGCGACCGCTACAACCCCGCCCGCAACGCCACCGTCGCCGACACCCTTGCCACCGTGCAGAACGCCGTCACCTCACTGGAGGACGCCTTCGGTGCCCTTGGAAACCCCGCGGACCTGGCCGCCAACCTGCGCCGCCTCCAAGACGGAATCAGCCAACTCGCCTCCGGCGCCCAAGCGTTGGCCACCGGTGTGCGCACCCTGGCCGACAGCAACATCGAAATGCTCTCCGGAATGAACCAGATCGCCACCCAGCTCCAGAACTCCGCACGCGCCGCCCAAGACTCCGACTCAGCAAGCGGTTTCTACCTACCCGCCACCGCCTTCGAGAACCGCCAATTCACCGACGTCGCCAAACAATTCCTCTCACCAGACGGCAAAACCGCACGATTCATGATCGAAACCAGCTACGACCCCTACAGCGTCGACGCCATGAACCTCGCCCACCGCATCACCACCACCGCCGAGAACGCACGACCCAACACCTCACTGGCCCAGGCCACCGTCTCGGTCGCCGGCTTCCCCGCCGTCAACTCCGACATCCAACGATTCCTCTGGGCAGACTTCGCCCAACTCGCCCTGGCCACCACCGTCATCGTCGGCATCATCTTGGTCCTGCTGCTGCGCGCGGTACTGGCACCGATCTACCTTCTGGGCACCGTCTTACTCAACTACCTCGCCTCCATCGGATTCGGCGTCCTGGTCTTCCAATGGATTCTTGGACACGAAATCGCCTGGCCTGTACCACTATTGGCCTTCATCATCCTCGTCGCCGTCGGAGCCGACTACAACATGCTGCTCGTGTCCCGGCTACGCGAAGAATCGGGAAGCAACATCCGCGTCGGCGTGCTACGCACCGTGGCCAACACCGGCGCCGTCATCACCTCCGCTGGCCTCATCTTCGCCGTCAGCATGTTCGGACTCATGGTCGGCTCGGTAGCGATCATGGTCCAAGCCGGCCTCATCATCGGCTTCGGACTGCTACTCGACACCTTCCTCGTGCGCACCCTCACCGTGCCCGCCATCGCCACACTCCTGCGCGAAGCCAGCTGGTGGCCCCACCTAGCTTCCCGAAAACAACAACCCACCACCCAGCGGTAGCGACTGGCGCACCGCCGTTGCGTGCGCCTGCACTATCCCCGTCTCGTATCTAAAGAAACGAGACAGCCTCGCGTGGCGCGCATTGTGCTCACATCGCTCCAGGTAGCGGTGTCTCATTTCTTGTCTCACACTGCGCGTCTCAGATCTGGATTGTCGGTGGGGAGTGAGACAGTCATCGCATGACGGCGATCCTCGGCTATGCCCGAGTTAGCACCACCGGCCAGGACCTCGACGCGCAACTAGCCGTGCTCGCCGAAGCTGGTGTCGATAAGGGCCGAATCTTTACCGACAGGCTGTCGGGGTCGGCCAGAACGGAACGCCCTGGACTCGCTGCGATGCTCGACTACGCGCGAGCTGGAGACACGGTTGTGGTGGCGGCCGTTGACCGGCTGGGCCGTTCGGTCGCCGAAGTCACCCGCACCATCGCCGATCTAGGCGAACGCCAGATCATGCTGCGCACACTGCGAGAAGGGGTGGACACCGCCACTCCTGCAGGTCGCGCCGTGGCAGCCATCATGGCGACCCTCGCGGAACTCGAACTCGAACTGGGTCGGGAACGCCGCGCCGCATCCCGCCATTCACGCCGCTCCCGGCAACTACCAGCGACAAAGCCTACAAAGCTCAGCCCCGATCGACAGGAGCAGCTGCGGCGCCTGGCAGCTACCGGTGAACCGGTCCCCGAGCTTGCTGCCGCGTTTGGGATTGGACGGGCCACTGCCTATCGATATATCGCCAATAGCGAAGCAAGGCAACAGAATGCCTGAACCTTCGTGGAATCTCGGCGTCTTGACGGGAGTCGCCCAAGTGCTTGCTGACACCCATGGTGGCCTCACCGGATACGAGATTGGTCAGCTGCTAGGCCGTCTTGATATGGACGATCCCGGCGCCGGTCTGACGAAGTGGAAGCGGCTGGAGGAGGCGTTCGTCCGCCGTCAGAACACCGATGGCCATCCGCAGCGGATCATCACGTTCATCACGCACGCGATGAACCCCGCCAACTACATCGGCAGGCCCGAGCTGTTCACGCTGCGCCAAGACCAGCTCGATGAGGTGCTGACCTTCGTCGGCCTCCGCGTTGAAGACACCGGCAAAGTGCACCGCGGCCCCCGGTCCGCCACCCTGGACGAGGCATCGCGCAACGCCACCTCATTGCGGGCAGAGCTAAGACGACGAGACACCCACGGCGAAGTGCTGCGCTACTGCACCGTGGAGCTGCTCAAGAAGAACAACTTTCACGCCTCCCTGGAAGCAACAAAAAGCGTGTTCGAACGAGTCCGGCAGATGTCGGGCCTCAGCGGCGACGGTGCCCCGCTGATCGATGCGGCACTGTCCCTCGGGAAGTCAGGGGCACCAGTCATTGCGATCAACAACCTGGCCTCCCAAACCGATCGTGATGAACAAACAGGCTTCGCCAACCTCATCAAAGGCCTCGCCGGCATGTTCAGGAACCCGGTGGCTCACGATCCGCGTGCCCTACGAGCGGTGACCGACACCCAGTTGCTCGAACTGGCGACGGCACTGTCGCTCGTGCACCGCCGACTAGATGTCGCTACGGTGACACATCCGTCCACCAACTAATCGAGATGTAACCTGAAATATAAAGCAGTACAGTCGAATACGCTCTGAGTCAGATGTCAGGATGCTCTCCATGGTCATCGTCGTGGAACCAGTCAACGTCCTCGCTGAACACCTCCCGCGCCGCCGCCGCGAGCTCGGTGATTATCGCGGCCGTGGTGTCCCCAGTCGGTGGCGATGCGCTCGGCGGTGGCGTCGATGCGGTCGGCGTTGAGCACGGGCGGAGGGTTAGAGGCTGAGGTCATAGCCTTGGTCCCTTTCCTGGCTTCGGGATTGGCTGTGGTCGAGTCCTAGGGCGCGGTCGAGGGATCGATCCTGTTGTCTGCGTTGGGTTTTGCGGTGACTGCTCAACCTATTGGCGACGACGCGGTGGTGTTCTGCGACGAGCGAGGCGACCCGCTCGGGCAGCTCGTGCGCGGGGGTGTCGGCGGCAGTGTGGTGCGCCGTGCGGGCTCGCTCGTCGCGACCGATGACTTGGCGCAGCGCCCGGCCAGCCTGGGTGGGGGTGCCGCGGTAGGCAAGGTGCACCCCGTCAGAAAGATCACGGTGTTGGTGGTCGCCTTCCCCGATCGCGCGGTGGTAGAGGTAAGCGTGGTTGGCCTGGCGGCCGCGGGTGAGTGCGACGTAGGCCAGGTTGCGGCTGGCGGTATCAGCGAGCACGGCGTGGGTGGTGTCGGCGGTGACGCCTTGTGCGGTGTGCACGGTGACCGCGTGTCCGAGCTGCACATGCTCACGCAGATAGTCACCGCTGAACACGGCCCACGCTTGGTCGCCGTGTCGGCGGGCTGCGATGCGGGGATGCTCGGCGGTGTCATCGACGGCGATGACCTGCCAGCGTTGCCCGTTGCGCACGGGCGCCCCGGTCAGGACGCGGGTGCGGTCATCCGAGGCGTAGACGGTGAGGGTGGGATCGTTGCTGCGGGTGACGATGACGTCGCCGACGGTGATGTGGTGACCGCGCGCCCCGGTTACTGTCGCCGCCTCGTCGAGCCCTTGGCGGGTGCGTTCGGCGACAGTGTGGTCGTGGACCCGGCGATTGAGCGCGTCGGTGATCTCGACGGTGTCGGCCAGCAGCAGGCTCTTTTTGCCGGCGGCGAGGTCAGCCTGGTGAGCGGCCAGGGCGTCGGCGGCCATGGTGATCTGATCCCCGCAGGCAAGGCGGTCGTGGTTGCGGTACCAGTCGATCGCGCGGCGCACCGGCGCGGGCCCACCATCACGCAGAGCCAAGGACGCGGCCCGCTCGGTGGGGTCGTGTTGGCGCCACACCTCGGTCAGGCGTTGAGTCCAGGGCAGCTCGTCACACAGTTGAGCGAACATTCCGCCGCGGGCTTTGACTGGTGCCAGTTGGTGAGCGTCGCCGACCATCACGGTCTTCGTCCCGGCCCCCGTCGTCGCGGCAAAGAGTTGGCGCCACTGATCGGTGCCGACCATGCCGGCTTCATCGACAACGACGACATCGAACGGCCCCAACTCCAACTGGCCATCAGCGAGCCGTTTCAACGCGGCGTGCATGGTGTAGCCCTCCGAAGCCGCCCCTTCGGCGAGGGCGACATCGACGGCTTTCCCGGTCGGAGCGATCACGATCATGCGCGCCTTACTGCGGCGTTCAACGATGGTGCGCAACGCCCGCATCGAGGTGGTCTTGCCCGCCCCGGCCGGCGCCGACAGCGGCACCACCAGCTGTGGTGTGGACGCGATCGCCGCGACCACCTGGTACTGCTGTTCGGACAGCCCCAACGCGGTGGCGGTGTGCTCCGGGCGCACCCACGACATCGCCCGCACATTGGTGGCGTCGACGAGATCGAACACGCGACGTTCTTCAGCCAGGATCAGGTCGACAGTGAACCGCTCTGAGCCTTCGCGTTGATGCGCGCGCCGCGGCCCAGTCAGCCGCATCCCGACTGCATCCACGCAC
>NZ_CP019422.1 GCF_001984215.1 Mycobacterium sp. MS1601 | reverse complement strand
GGTGCTCGAATCGGTTGGTTCCGGCCACTTCAAGCAGACGCATGATGGCGTCGGGGTCGTCATCGAACTCGCTGAGCACTGCCGCCTCTGACAGCGACAGTTGCCCGCGTCGAGTGCCTCCATCGCGGCCTGTGATCCGGCGGCGGTGGCCACGGATTTGACCGTGTCACGCCCGATGGACAGCTTCTTGGCGACCTTGGTCACGGAGGCTCCGGCGTCGAGCATCTGCTGGATGCCGCGTGCCCGCTGGGCCTCGGTCAGTTCGCGGCGTCGGTCGTTTTCCACGATCTGCTCGGAGACCCGTTCGACCACCTGGGCCTTGTCGTCGGTCGCACCCGCTGGGCGCACGTAGACCGGGACGCTGGTCAGACCAGCCTCGCGTGCGGCCAGGGTGCGTCGCTGTCCGGCGCGCACCCGCACCACGCCGTCGTGTCCGCGCACCGCTGCGATGGGGTTGAGCACGCCGTGCTCTTTGATGCTGGCGACGAAATCAGCGTCGAGTGCGGCGTCGTCGCGGACGTTGGTTTCCAGCTCCAACGTGTGCGGGTCGAGGTGTTCGAGGGTGCCTGCCGCCGCGACCTGTGCGTTGGTGTCGTTGTCGGTGACGGTGGTGGTGTTCTCGCTCATGGTGATGGTGACCTTTCATCGATGGGGTGAGTGGGCGGTGGCCGCCCGTGCTTTTTGCCTTCTGGCACTGAAGATTTGGGCCGGCATCAGGGCCGTGGAGTGCAAAGGTCCGGGCGCAAAATTCTTCGCGCGAGCGCAGCGAGCCTCGAAAGAAATTTGCGAGCCCTTGGGCCCGGAGCGCAGCGGAGGCCGTGGCCTTGCACGCAGCGGGCCGCCGGCCATAATCGAAAGCCAGAAGGCAAATAAACTAGCGCCGGGGCCCGCAGGGACCCGGTGTTCAGCAGCGCCGCAGGCGCTTCCGCCTGTGCAGTTCCCCGATGGCATCGGTGCGGGTCGGTAAAGCCGTGGCCGTCGTGCCCGATGTTCCTGCATGGCAGTGCCTTTCGGAATCGTGGGTGATGGGTGGCCTGGCCCGCGGGACGGGCCAGACCACCCTCGGGGTTAGAGAGTTTGCAGCATCCGGAAGGCGTTGGTCTTCAGGTTCTGAGCGGTGCTGCCGCCGGTGACTGCGCGCAGGGCCCGTACCGACTGCGGATCTCCTGCGGCGCGGACCTTGCTGTAGTGGTCGACGTACTCGGTGACCGCGTTGTAGGCCGCCCACCGGGTGCCGGCGATCGGGGCGACGGTGGGGCTGGACACCCACAGTTTGACGATCGCGTTGGCGGTGTCGCGACGGTTGCGGGCCGTGGTCTTGGACTCGGCTCCGTCGACGTCGACGAGCTCGCCGGCGAAGTGACGCATCTGGTCGAGGTCCATGGGGGCGGCGTAGAGGGCGGCTGCTTCCTGTTCGAATGCCTCGACGTAGCGCCAGCTCAACTTGAGTGCTCGTCGGGCCTCCTGCAAGGCGACGGCGGCCCCGCCGGTGTGGCTGATGCCGAAGCTGGCCGCCGCGCGTGCGATGGCCGCGCTTTGGGTGTTGGCGCATACGATGCGCACCGGCGTCACCAGGAAGCGGAACTTGCTGGACCCGTCGTGAGAGTTCAGCGCGGCCAGGTAGAAGTCGGTGCGGTCCTTGGTGCCGTCGATTCCGTCGAACACCATGGATTCGGGCAGCTTCATGGTCACGAACGTTTCGCGCCCGCCGCGTAGCGCCCCGGCAGTCTCATAGACCGCACCGCTTTCTCCGGTGAGCGCGTCGAGCAGGTCACACGATGCTTCGTTTTGCATCGGCTCGTACTTGTTGCCGACCACGCCGAGCACGTCGAGGGCTCCGGTGATGGGGTTGGTGCGCACGGTGGCCCACTGGTCGGGCACTGCCAGCGGGGCGGGTGTGGTGACACCGGTTTCGCTGATCACCGGCTCCTGGGGGACAACCAGCGCCATTTTGCGGACGTTCCAGTTGGCCAGGTGGGCGGCGTGCAGAGCCTCGCGGGCGGTCATAGCGTGGCCGACCTGCTGGCCGAGTTGGTGCCAGGCGTCGGTACGCGAGTCGGCGAAGCTGACTTTGCCTGCGGTCTGATCGAGTTCGTGAGCCATGGTGGGTTCCTTTCGGGAGGTGAGTGGGCGGTGGCCGCCCGTTCTTTTTGCCTTCTGGCACTGGAGATTTGGGCCGGTAGAGGGCCGTGGAGTGCAAAGGTCCGGGCGGGGCAGGTCCCGGGTGAGCGCAGCGAACGTTTGTGGGGAGCTGCCCCGAGCCTGTGGGCCCGCAGCGCAGCGGAGGCCGTGGCCTTGCGCGGAGCGGACCGCCGGCCACAATCGGAGGGCCAGAAAGGCAAAATTCGGTGGGTCGGTGGGCCCGCAGGGGCCGGCGAATCAGCTGCAGCGCCGCCAGGCGCTTCCATTCTGGGTATGCACCACGCCGGTAGCCTGGGTTGATGTCGTCGTGTGAGAGTGCGCTGGTCGATGCGTTGACGCGGCCGATCCAGGGGCCGGTGTCGGAGCCGGTGCTGACCTGGGTGGTCACCGGCGCGTGGCCGCGCCCGGCGATCCCGTTCGACACCGCCTATGCGCAGCCAGCCTGGTCGGACCCGCTGGGGCTGTAGCTGGCGTGCCCCGTGCCGGGTGTCAGAACAGTGCGACATCGCCGGCCACCTCGGCGAACCAGCGCTCGAAGTGGGGTCTGGCCTTGTCCGCAACGACGGCCGGGCAGGCGACATAGAACCGCTCTGCCCATGGCGGCGTCTCACCGCGGCGCAGCGCGATGCTGCGCGCGATGCCGTCGTTGCCGGTGTGCAACTGCCCGGGCATGCCCAGTAGTGCGGCTGCCATCTCGGCGCGAGATCCACGATCGAGCAAACGCACTGACCGGGCGATGACCGGCCTGGTTCCGGTCCCGCGAACCTTGGCCACCCGGCGCACTTCGTAGATCGCGTGCTCGGTGTCGTCGAGGCGGCGGTGGAACAGGTCAAGGACACCGGTCAGACCAGCAGCAGCGACATCATCGTAGAGGCGGCCAGTCGGCCGCAGGGTCTGCTTGTCGTTGATACAGACCGCGACGTGTTCGATGAACAGGGCCAGCGCTCCGGCCGCGGGATCAGCGGCGTAACGCTGCAGCGTCGACTGCACGCCTCGTGCCGAACTGATCGCGAAAGGGCAAGTTATTGCGAATAAGTGTTACTGCGACGTTCCGGCTTGGTCGTGCTCCGTCGATGTGTAGAAGTTAAGTGTGGAGATCTGAGTAGCATGCGTCCGAGATGCCGACGCGTTGCACCTTCCCTTTCGCGCCCGGG
Source organism: Mycobacterium sp. MS1601 (assembly GCF_001984215.1). Classification (NCBI taxonomy): domain Bacteria; kingdom Bacillati; phylum Actinomycetota; class Actinomycetes; order Mycobacteriales; family Mycobacteriaceae; genus Mycobacterium; species Mycobacterium sp. MS1601. Next base: position 187,689 of record NZ_CP019422.1, on the reverse strand, counting down.
GGCTGCCCAGCCCGGTCTTGCGGGTGTCTCGGTTGCACCCAGCCCACTGGGCGTGGGTGGCGTGGAGGGTGTGGCCACGTAGTCCGCGGCGATGTCACGGGTCCATAAGTGCAAGTGCGGCTCGACGATTCGGAGGTTTCTCGGCAGCCCAGCGCCCGGCGATGGGGATGATGGCGAATCCGCCACGCAGGGAACCAGGCCCGATAGTGGTGACGCTGCGCCACCGCAGTGCCCGGTTACCCACCCGGGCGGCGTGAAGTCAAGTATTTCTTTGCGTGGCCCGCGCTGGCGTTGCGGGCCGCCGACTCGCGCAGGACGCCGTCATGTGCTAACACCCGGGACAGCTTGAATGGCCCGGTGCGGCGGGCTTCGCTGCCGTAGAAGTCCGCGAGGAAGGGCACCACGTCATCGGTGAGATCCGTCAGGGTGGCGGTACCGCCACACAGCGGTAGGTCGCCCAGTGCCGCGGCAACCTGGCTGCCGCTGCCGCTGGGGTGTTCGGAGATGTCCCAGGACCTCGAGGTGTCTTGAACGGGTCGCGTCGGTGGCCTCTGCTTGAGTGCCTGCGGTCGTTTCGGCCCCGTCGTCGCGGCGGTGATTGTAAAGACAACCCACACGGATCGCTTTACCGGCTGGGGCATTGATCATCATCGTGGGTCTGTCCCGGGGGACGGCGGTGGCCGAGCCCTTGACAACGCCTCCCGTGACCGTTTGACTACTGTTACAACGCGGAAGATAACTTCCATGATACGGAAACAATGAGTAATGCGACGCGGCGGCCGCTGGCTGTGAAGTGAAGGGACTGCGCTATGCCCGAGATTGCCTACACTGTCAACTGCTCCATTCTGTTGACGGATATCCCCCTACTGGATAGGCCCCGTGCCGCCCGCGATGCAGGCTTCGACGCTGTGGAGTTCTGGTGGCCCTTCCCGAAGTCAACTCCCACCGACCGTGAAATTGATGCCTTTATCCGTGCAATCAAAGATGCGGGTGTGCACCTGACAGGCCTGAACTTCGCAGCAGGCGACATGCCCGGCGGCGAGCGTGGCATCTTGTCGACGCCTACACGCACCACCGAGTTCCGCGATAACGTCGACATCGCTGTCGGCATCGCAAAGGCTCTAGGTACCAAAGCGTTTAACGCGCTCTACGGCAACCGCATTCAAGGGCTCAGCGCGCTGGATCAGGATGCGACGGCTATTAGCAACCTTGGATTCGCCGCCGAAGCGGCCGCGAGCATCGATGCCGTAGTGCTGGTTGAGCCCGTCAGCGGCGCACCCGCCTATCCTCTCAAGACCGCCGCGGAGGCGGTCGCGGTGATCGAGCGTGTGCACGCCGAGTGTGGTGTCAGCAACGTGCGGCTGCTCGCGGACCTGTATCACCTTCACGTGAACGGGGATGACGTGTCGGCAGCCATCGACGATTACGCAAGCCGGATCGGTCACGTCCAGATCGCTGACTCCCCGGCCGTGGTGAGCCAGGAACTGGCGACCTTGAACTCGGCAACTTTCTGGACCAGCTCACCGGGCACGGGTACCGCGGCTACGTCGGTCTTGAGTACAAGTCAACGCGTGCCGACACTTTCGACTGGTTGGATCCCGCGTTGCGCGCCTCTGCCAGAGCGACGGCTCGCTAAGAACCCCATCGGAAAACGTCAACGAGAAGGACTCATTCATGAGCAACATCGCTTTTATCGGCCTGGGAATCATGGGTAGCCCCATGGCCGTCAACCTTGTGAAGGCCGGCCACCAGGTCACAGGATTCAATCTCTCGCCGCATCGCACCGCGCCACTTGTCGAAGCCGGTGGCTCTGCCGCGGAATCTATCTCCCAGGCTGTTAAGGCCGCGGACATCATCGCTGTCATGGTTCCTGACTCCCCTGACGTCGAAGCCGTATTGACTGGCGAAGACGGGGTTTTCGAGGCCGCTCCCAGTGGCTCGCTCATCATCGACTTCTCCAGCATTCGCCCTGATGTCACTTCCACCCTCGCTCAGGAGGCAACTCGGCGTGGCTTCCGGATCATCGACGCGCCGGTATCTGGTGGCGAAGTGGGCGCAATCAACGCGGCGCTATCGATCATGGTCGGTGCCCAGGCCGACGACTTTGAGTTGGCCAAGCCGATCCTGGAGGCGGTTGGCAAGACGATTGTGCATGTGGGCCCCAACGGTGCCGGACAAACCGTCAAAGCTGCCAACCAGCTGATTGTCGGCGGCAATATCCAACTCCTCGCCGAAGCGATCGTGTTCCTTGAAGCGTACGGGGTGGACATGGCCGCCGCGATCAAAGTGCTCGGAGGTGGACTGGCGGGGTCTGCGGTGTTGAATCAGAAGGCTCAGATGATGCTCGACCGGGAGTTCAAGCCTGGTTTCCGCATCGATCTGCACCACAAGGATTTTGGCATCGTTACCGCGGCCGCGCGCGAAGCAGGCATCGTGGCCCCTCTGGGAGCTGTGGTCGCCCAGTTGATGGTATCGGCGCGGGAGAACGGCGACGGCGGCCTGGACCACTCCGCCCTATTGCGAGGCGTTGAGCGCTTGTCCGGCCGCAGCTCGGCTTTGAAATAACTCACACCACAATTGGAAGAGAAGCGACATGGCACGTATGCGCACCGTCGACGCCGCTGTAAGAATTCTTGAAATAGAGGGAGCCACACAAGCTTTCGGGCTTCCCGGAGCAGCCATTAATCCCTTTTATTCCGCAATGCGCGCGCATGGCGGGGTCAAGCACATCCTGGCCAGACATGTCGAGGGCGCCAGCCACATGGCCGAGGGTTACACCCGCGCCCGGGCCGGCAATATCGGGGTGTGCATCGGCACCTCCGGTCCCGCCGGGACGGATATGATCACCGGCTTGTACTCGGCGATGGCGGATTCCATTCCGATCTTGGCGATCACTGGGCAGGCCCCCGTGGCGCGGCTCCATAAGGAAGATTTCCAGGCTGTTGACATCGCGGCGATAGCCGCTCCGGTCACCAAAATGGCAATGACTGTTTTGGAACCCGGCCAGGTTCCCGGAGCATTTTCGCAGGCCTTTCATCTGATGCGTTCGGGGCGACCGGGCCCAGTGCTGATCGACCTGCCGATTGATGTGCAGCTCGCCGAAATCGACTTTGATCCGCACACCTATCAGCCCTTGCCGGTCTACAAGCCGGCGGCGAGCCGGGCACAGGTCGAGAAGGCGCTCGATATGCTGGCCGCGGCCGACCGCCCGCTCATCGTGGCAGGCGGCGGGATTGTCAATGCTGATGCGGCCGAGCTGCTGGTGCAGTTGGCAGAGCTGCTGGAGGTGCCGGTGGTGCCGACGCTCATGGGATGGGGGACGATCCCTGACGATCACCGTCTCGCGGCGGGCATGGCTGGCTTGCAGACGGCCCATCGTTATGGCAATGCCACGATGCTGGCCTCCGACTTTGTGCTCGGCATCGGTAACCGCTGGGCGAACCGGCACACTGGGGGACTAGACACATATACCAAGGGCCGAACGTTCGTCCACGTCGACATCGAGCCAACCCAGATCGGCCGTGTCTTTACCCCGCATTACGGGATCGTCTCTGACGCAAAAGCTGCACTCGAACAGTTCGTCGCCGTCGCGACCGAACGCAAAGCCGCCGGAGCCCTGCCCGACCATACCGCATGGGTGAACGAGTGCCTGGAGCGTAAACGGACGATGCACCGTAAGACTGACTTTGATGACGTCCCGATCAAGCCGCAACGGGTGTATCAAGAGATGAACAGGGTTTTCGGCCGCAACACGCGTTACGTCAGTGCCATTGGGCTCTCTCAGATCGCCGGTGGCCAGTTCCTGCGCGTGTACAAGGAACGCAATTGGATCAACTGCGGGCAGGCCGGCCCCCTGGGCTGGACACTGCCAGCGGCACTCGGCGTCGTTGCCGACGACCCCACCGCCACCGTGGTCGGGCTCTCCGGTGACTATGACTTTCAGTTCCTCATCGAGGAGCTGGCTGTCGGCGCACAGTTCAACCTGCCTTACATTCACGTAGTCGTCAACAACTCCTATCTCGGGCTAATCCGGCAGGCGCAACGGCAATTCGACATGAATTTTTGCGTCTCCTTGGGATTCGACAACATCAACAGCGAAGAAGCTCACTCCATCGACGCCCCACCAGTGCCAAAAGGTTACGGCGTCGACCATCTCCGCGTTGCAGAAGGATTAGGCTGCAAAGCCATTCGTGTCTGCGAGCCCAATGAGATCGCCGGTGCACTGGAGCAAGCAAAGGTGATGGCGAAGGAACACAAAGTCCCCGTGGTTGTTGAAATCGTGCTTGAACGCATTACCAACATCGCCATGGGCACCGAACTCGATAACGTCAACGAGTTCGAGCCTCTGGCGCAGTCCACCGACGAACTTCTCACCGCCGCCCTACTTGACTGACGCTCCACGTTTTGGACATGTGCGTCGTGCGCCGCCGCGTCGTGCGCGTTCGGTCGGCATCCGAGTGTCTCGCCGCAGCGGTGCCACCTTCCGAGGCGAGGCGAGTTGTCCGTCTTGCCCGGAGGCCCCCAGCGGGGAAACCCCAGTGAATGGAGAGTGTTTCAGTGGCAGGCCATGTCGTGGTCGCACCCGACAAGTTCAAGGGATCGTTGACCGCCGCCGCCGCGGCGGCGGCCATCAGGCGTGGACTGCATAGGATCGATGAGGCGCTAACCGTCGTTGAATGTCCGATCGCCGACGGCGGTGAGGGCACCTTGGAGGCCGCCTTGGCCGCCGGATTCGAACGGGTCGCACTCACGGCGCTCGGCCCCACGGGCGAGCCTGTCACGACCGCGTATGCCAGAAAGGGTCAATCGGCGGTCATTGAGATGGCTGATGTTTCAGGTCTACATCGACTGGTCGACGGATTGCCCGCACCGATGGGAGCATCGAGCCGCGGTCTTGGACTGGTGGTGGCGAAGGCGCTCGACGATGGTTGCCGGCACATCGTGATCGGCATTGGCGGAAGCGCCTGTACTGACGGCGGATCCGGGTTCTTGCAGGGTCTTGGAGCATGCCTCGTCGATGGCCGCGGCTACCCAATTCCGGACGGTGGCGGCTCGCTCGGGCAGGCAGCCAGACTGGACCTGTCGGGACTGCATCCGGGACTGCGGGACGCCGAACTGGTGATCGCCAGCGATGTCGACAATCCGCTATGCGGGCCGCACGGCGCTGCCGCGGTCTACGGTCCGCAAAAGGGTGCCCACCCAGACCAAGTGCGCCAACTCAACAACGCCCTGGACCATTGGTCGCACATCGTCGCAGCCGCCACCGGTCAGGAGATGCGTGACTATGCGGGAGCCGGTGCGGCCGGCGGCGTCGGCTTCGCGGGAATGGCCGCGCTGCGTGCCTCGATGCGCGCCGGGATCGACGTCGTGCTGGATCTGGTAGGACTCGAACACCACCTGCGCGGGGCCGCCGCTGTCATTACCGGTGAAGGCTGTTTGGATGGCCAGTCGTTACGAGGCAAGGCGCCCGTGGGCGTATGTGCCCGCGCCAGCACCAAACGCATCCCTACGTTCGCGATCGTTGGCACGTGTCAGTTGTCTCCTGCACAGCTCGCCGCCTCGCAATTTGCCGAGGTCTACTCGCTGCAGGACCGGGAGCCCGATATGGCGAAGGCGATGGCGGAAGCGGCCGGTCTCGTCGCCGACGCCGCTGGCGACTTGGCGGCCGCGCATTTATCCACCCACCTCGCGTAAACCAGGTGTAAACGTGTGGTCGGTAGGTCTGACCGCCTCGGCACGGCGGGCCCGGCAGCCAGGAGCGATCTTGTGCTGCCCGACGCGAACCATTGTCATCGCAGTCGGCCCGCTGACGGTGCAAGTTGACGTCGCTTCCGCGCGCTGTTCCCCGCGTGTCTTACGACTCACCGTTGACGAGCGTACCGCTTAGCGGGCTCCGCGCGGTCAGGGGTTCATTCTGCGCGAAGCGCGCATCCTTGGCTGGGGATTCTGCCGCATGTCTCCAGCGGCCCGTCCGGTCCGGCGGCACATTGCGTGAGCTATCTTCGAGTGAAGCAGTTCTTCCGCTTTGTGGAAGTGTCGAGAATGTCGCATACGCTGCGAAGCGGAACGGGAGATCGCGAGATGACGGATTCTAAGCCGCCACGTTTGGGTGGAGTCCAGTCGGTTGACCGGGTGCTCGATCTACTCGAAGTTATGGCATCCGCCGGAGGGTCCATGGGACTCACGCAGCTGGCCGAGCGGACTGAACTCCCGTTGCCGACTGTGCATCGGCTGACCCGCACGCTGGTCTCCCGGGGATACATGCGGCAACTGCCTGCTCGCGAGTATGCGTTGGGGCCCAAATTGATTCGACTCGGCGACAGTGCGACGAAGTTGATCGGCGCGTGGGCCGGCCCGCACCTGTCCGAGCTAGTGGCCAGCACCGGGGAAACGGCCAATATGGCGGTCCTTGACGGCATGATGGCGGCGTACGTGGCCCAAGTGCCCTCCCCCCATTCGATGCGGATGTTTACCGAGGTGGGGAGACAGGTGCACTTGCATTGCACCGGCGTCGGTAAGGCGCTGCTTCTGCAGCTGCCGGACGACGCCGTTCGTACCCTTCTCGCCCGCGCCGGTATGCCGAGCTACACCCCGAACTCGCACACCCACGCCGATTCCCTACTCGCCGACCTCGCCGAGAGTAGGGCACGAGGCTTCGCTATTGACGAAGGCGAGCAGGAGGTTGGCGTTCGCTGTTTTGCGGTTCCGATTCACGGCGCACCGGCTCCGACCGCTCTGTCGATTTCGGGGCCCGCCGCGCGCCTCACCATCGAGTCCGCCGACCTCCACGCTCCCCTTCTCAAACGGATCGCTAAAGAACTCTCCACTGAGTTCGGAAAGGACGCGAATATTTGAGCCAACCGGCGCGGCTATCCGTGGGCCGTTTCACTCGCCCACGGCCCGGGCCTCAAATTCCCCGCTCTCGGGCGTGAGCTCGCGGCGTTGCTCCACTTTGAGAACGCCCAAGGGGTTCACGCCGCGGATCGAGGCGTCGATCAGCTCGATGGGATGAAACAGTGGCGCGCCGTCGAGATAGCGCGCGATCTGCAACAGACACCCCGGGTTGCCCGTCGTCACCGCGTCCGGTCGGGTGCTCACGATGTTGGCTGCCTTGCGGTTTCCGAGTTCTTCACCGGCTTCTGGCTGCACCATGTTGTAGATACCCGCTGATCCGCAACACAATTCAGATTCGGGCACTTCCAATAGTTCCAACTGCGGAATCGTGCGGAGAACTTCGCGGGGTTCGCGACGTATTTGCTGGCCGTGGGCGAGGTGGCAGGCGTCATGGTAAGCAATCCGCGCGGCGATGGGGTGTCGGGGGGCTTGTGGTGCTAAACCGGCAAGAACCTCACTGATATCGCGTACCTTTGCGCTGAATTGCGCTGCTCTGTCGGCATATTCAGGATCGTCGGCGAGCAGCCCGCCGTACTCCTTGAGGGTTGATCCGCAGCCGGCAACGTTCACTACGATGTCATCCACATCGAGGTCCTCGAAAGACTCAATCATGTTGCGAGCCCGCCCCAGACCTTCTTCTTCACGGCCAGCGTGAACGCTCAGCGCGCCACAACACCCTTGCTTGGGAACCACCACCTCACACCCTTCGGCGAGGAGAACCCGCATGGTGGCGGCGTTGACCTGAGCGAAAAACACCTGTTGGACGCAGCCCGACACCAGGGCAACTCGGCGACGTACCTCCCCGTTGGGCTTGTTGACCCCGCGCTGGCGGCTGGCGATGTTGCGAAGTGTTACTTGCGGCATCAGCGCTTCGAGTGCTCTCAGCTTGGCCGGCAGCACGCCCATCAAGCCGCTTCTGTGCATCAGGGCCCTGAGTCCAGATCGTTGGTACAACCATGCGCCTAGCGCGATCAGGCGTAGGCGGGCCGGGTAGGGGAAGACGGCGAAAATCAGGCCCCGGAAGAGTCGGTCATCCACAGTGCGCGGAACAGCGCGCTCAATTTGTGGCCGTACTGCCTCGATGAGCTGGTCATACTGGACTCCGGATGGGCAGGACGACACACACGCCATGCAACCCAAGCAGGCATCGAAGTGGCTAGCGAAAGTGTCGTCGATGGGGATTTCGCCCGTAGTGGCCAGGTTCATCAGGTGGATTCGGCCCCTTGGCGAGTCCATCTCCTCACCCCATAATTGGTAGGTGGGGCAGGTCGGCAGACAGAAGCCGCAATGAACGCAGTCCGAAAGCAGCTCTGGTTTGGGCGGGTTGTGGTCGTCAAACGAGCTGGGCATGAATCAGTGTCTCCCTTGGATGATGTCAGAACCACGGATGAAAACGACCAGGCCCCAATAGATCTGCGGGGTCATAGGCCGATTTGACTGCGCGCATAACGGCTGCGGCCGAGGGGGCGGTCCCCCATGCGTCCACCAGATCGGTAAGGCCTTCAGGCCGCTCGCGCATCGTTAGCGTTCCACCGGCGGCTTCAACAGCCGCACGCCACTGGCCGACGACTTCAGCATGCGTGGCTAGCGTTGACCCGGAGACCTTGGCGTCGATGCGCCCGGTCAGCAGTCCGGCTGCCACCGTCGGCAGCGGATCGTGTTCGTGAACGATGCGATGGAACGCCTGCACGACCGCGAATACGTCGGTGGGCCGCACCAATCCCCGAAGAATGGTAGTAAGAGCGGTGTCGGTGGAAGTGCTCGCGTCAGCGTGGTCGGCCCACGCCTCATCCGATTCGTCAGCATCCAGGATACTGCGCTTTCCCGCGCCGAGAAGCTCTGCCGCTACACGTAGGCGCTCCTGTACACCGAAGTCGGTGCCCTCGAACCGCACCAGTAGGCGGCCCGAGGTCCATTCCGCAGCAATAGGATCCAAGGCTGCAGCTGAGATCGCTTCAGCGTAGGCGACCGCCTCGCCAATTCCGGTGTCGAAGCTCAGCGTGCCGGTCGCCGCAGGAAGTGGGTGCAGACGAAATGTCAGGTCGGTGATGACCGCCAGAGTGCCGAGCGAGCCAGACACCAGCCGAGCGAGATCGTAGCCGGCGACGTTCTTGATGACATGACCTCCCGAGTGAGCTATTTCACCGTTGGCCAGAACCAGCGTCGCTCCAATCACGAGATCGCGGGGCCCCCCGAACGCCAACTGTGCCGGACCCTGGTCAGCGGTGGCGAAAATTCCCCCGATAGTTGCTCCTCGACTGATACGAGCGGCGTCAAGGGCCAGGCGCTGGCCGTGTTCCGCAGTTACAGACTGCAAATCGGTGACAGGCATCCCGGATCCGACCTGAATCGTCATATCGGAGGGCTCATACCGCAGGACTGAATCAAGCTTGTGGGTCCGCAATGTTGCGGTTGCCTGGCAATCCCCGCCCCACGTCGCGGCGGTCCCGCCGCCGGTCACGTTGACCGTCCGGTGCTGATGGCGGGCGCTGATAAGGCATTCGGCGACTTCAGCAACGTCGACTGGCTCCCACGCGGCGGGCGCAGAGGGCGCGAACTTAGAAGCGTTCGATGTCACCGGAGACCTCCAGAGCATGGGGAACGTAGACGCCCGGTTTTTCCCCGCACAACCGCGGGGTGGGCAGGAGTTTCCCGGGATTGCACAGTCCTTCGGGGTCGAAGGCGCGGCGCAGCCGCCACATCGCCGCCAGGTCCGATTCCGAGAACATCCGCGGCATCGAACACGCCTTGTCGGTGCCTATCCCGTGCTCGCCAGACAATGATCCGCTCATCTCCACGCATAGCTCGGCAATCTCTCGGGAGAGTTCTTCGGCAGGTTCGAGTTGTCCTGCTGCTTCGCTGTAAAGTACGAGGGGGTGCAGATTGCCATCGCCAGCGTGAAAGACGTTGGCGACGCGAAGCCCTGATTCGGCTGCCATCTGTGCAATCCGGGCCAGGATTTCGCCTAGGCGAGTGCGTGGAACGACGCCATCTTGGACGATGTAGTCCGGGCTTATTCGCCCGACGGCGGCGAACGCGGCTTTGCGTCCTCGCCAGATCATCGCCCGTTCTGTGGGGTCTTGAGCGATTCGAATCTTCGTGGTTCCGGCCTCATGGCAGATTCGTTCAACGGCTTCGAACTCGACTTTGGATTCCGCAGCAGGACCATCGTTTTCGACAATGAGCGCCGCGGCGGTATCTAGGCTGTAGCCGGCGCCTACCGCAGCCTCGGATGCTTCGATAGCAAGCGCATCCATCATCTCGATGGCCGCCGGCACGATTCCTTCAGCGATAATGCGGGTAACTGCGGCGCTGGCGGCGGCGATGGAAGGAAAGTCGGCGCACAACGTGTGCACTGTCGCCGGATTGCGCACGAGTCGCACGACCACTTGCGTGACGATCCCTAGGGTGCCCTCCGAACCGACCAGAGCCGATAGCAGGTCATAGCCAACGTTTTCGCGATTGACTCCCCCCAACCGGGCCACCGACCCATCGGGCAGGACGACCTCGAGTTCGAGCACGTGGTGCACGGTGAACCCGTATTTGAGGCAGTGGGCGCCGCCGGAATTCTCCGCGACGTTGCCTCCGACGGTGCAGACCTGTTGGCTAGATGGATCGGGCGCGAAGTGCAGGCCAAATGGGGCAGCGGCCTTGGTGATATCGACGTTGGTGACGCCCGGTTCCACGACGGCGCGCAGATTTCGTGGGTCGATTTCGACGATTTTCCGCATCCGCTGCAAAGAGATGACGATGCCGTCCGCCGAGGGCAACGCCCCTCCGCTCAATCCGGTGCCGGCGCCACGAGCCACATACGGAACCCCGAAATCGCGGCAGGTCAGCACGGCGTGGCGGACGTCTTCGGTGGTTTCGGCTAGAACGACAGCACGCGGCACCACACGAAACCCGGTTAGTCCGTCGCATTCATACGTGCGGAGAGCTGTGGGGTCGACAATGACGGCGCCGTCGTGGAGTCGGTTTAGCAGGGCGTTAACGAACGGGGGCGCATCGGAAGTTGTCTGCGCGGTAATGGGACTCACGCTCATCTCGGTTGAACCTCTCGGGCACCGAGGTGCGCCGGCAGCGATGGAGGGGGTAGGTCATACCGCACCGGTGTGGCGGACATACGCAGGGGGCTACTAACTTGCGGGATGCTGCGGTCGCCAAGCTTCACTGTTCGGTGTGGCTCAAGCCCGAGTTCCTCGGCCAGCGTGAACGCCTCTCCGATCGAGTTCACTGGTCCTGCCGGTACCCCAGCCCGACGCATCCGGCCTAGTAGCTCCTCGATGCTCAGTGAGGTGGAGGCGGCTTCTAACAATGGAATCAGGTCCCCGCGGTATCGAACGCGTTCGGTGTTGGTGCTGAACCGGGGATCATCTGCGAGCTCAGGAATACTCAACGCGGCGCAAAGATTTCGGAACTGTTTGTCGTTGCCGCAGGCCAAAGCGATTTGGCCGTCTTCGGCGCGCAGAGTCTGATACGGGGCGATGGACGGATGCTGATTGCCCAATCTGCCGGGTGAAATGCCGGTGCCTAGGAACGCGGTCGCCTGGTTAGCCAGGCTCGCCAACAGCGATTGCATCATGGTCACGTCCACGCGCTGTCCCTCACCGGTGTGCTCCCGGTGACGCAGAGCCGCCAGAATGCCGACTCCCGCATGAAGCGCAGCGAGCACGTCGACGAGGGCGACTCCCGCCTTGATCGGACCGCTCTCCTCGGTACCGGTAATGCTCATCAGTCCGCCGACTGCCTGGACCAGTAAGTCGTAGCCGGCGAGGTCACGCGCTGCATCAGAATCGCCGAACGCCGAAATGGAGCAGTAGATTACCCGCGGATTGCTTGCCGAGAGGTGTTCGTAACCCAATCCCAGCCGGTCAGCCACACCGGGCCGGAAATTCTCCACCACAACGTCAGCCGAATAAGCCAAGTCCGCAGCAATCAGGGCGTCGCCGGGATCGTGGAGGTCGAGCACGACAGAACGCTTATTGCGGTTGGCGCTCCAAAAGTACGTGGCCTCGCCCAAGGCGAACGGCGGACCCCACCCGCGAGTGTCGTCGCCTCCCGGACGTTCCACCTTGATGACATCTGCACCGAGATCGCCCAGCATCATCGTTAGGTATGGCCCAGCGAGAATTCGGCTGAGATCCAGTACCCGGACGCCGGACAAACTGCCGGGCTGGGCCGCGGCCCAGCCGATCTCATCCTGAGCGGATTCCACCATCGAGGTAACTCCTGTTGGTAAGACCATCATGTTAGGTCTTACACGGTAAGCTTTCCGTCGTGACGGTGCAAGAAAATTCCGATATCAGTGGATGGACCAAGGTTCGGCGGTCCCGCGTGCACGAGCTGGTTATTGAGCAGATTGAAGAACGCATCCGTCACGGCGGTCTGCAGCGTGGCGACCGTCTACCCAGCGAGCGCCAACTCAGTCAGTTGCTTGGCGTGAGCCGGCCGTCTGTGCGAGAAGCACTGCACTCGCTGGAAGCTCTCGGGATCGTTGCTGAGCGCATCACTTCAGGCCCAGAATCGGCCAAGGTCCTGGCTACCGAGCCCTCGGATGCCCTGACCAGCATGCTTCGCCTGCATATCGGACTCAGCAACTTCTCCGAGTTGGAAGTTGTCCAAACTCGGTTGATCGTCGAAGAGTGGGCTGTGCGCGAAGCGGCTGCGATGGCGACCCCCACCGAGGTTGAGGCGCTAGCCCGAACATTAAAGCTGATGGAGCGATCCGACATCGACATTCTGCGCTTCAACGCCCTCGATACCGTCTTCCATACCGGCCTCGCACAGGCCAGCGGCAACCGTCTGATTGCATACCTCACGGGAGCGCTCCGAGACACCGTGGAACGCCACCGGCTAGCAGCCATGCGCTCCCTCGGGCCGTGGCACTCGGTGTCACAAACGCTCCAAATTGAGCATCGGAGCATCCTGGACGCCGTTGCCGCCGGCGACGGCGACGCAGCCGCCGCCGCGTTACGCAACCACTTACGCCATACCTACCCCGACGCCGAACGCCGAAACGAATCCTGAAACTCAGCGGCACCGGAGGGGGCATGCTACGGCCTTGCCTCCCCGACCATCAAGTTTACTTCCTCCGACGTTCGGGCCTACGAAACGCCATGAATGATCTTGTATTTCCCTGATGGCCCTGGCGGCGAAACCGGGTGAGGCTACGGGCAAGCGCATGAGCGTCGTCGACGCCAAGCTGTCCACCACGCACATCGGCGCGCCGGAACACGATCCAACCGCAAGCCTCCAGGTCAAAGGGGTACACGGCACCAGACCCGTGGTCGCGAATCAGCCGCTCACCTCAGATTGGTCGATGCTCCACATGCCGAGAATCGGCGATCGGTGCTCACGATCGCGCCAGTGCGCGGCCTGACTCCCCCTTCCGCGTGCGTGACCAAGTGGTGCGGCACACCACCCTTCCCAGGATAGAACTTCCACCATGCGAAAGCATGGAATCACCATTCGATATTGGGGCTTGCATTGACGTGATCCACGTCATAGTCTCCTCAGAGCGCCATGATGGACTGACCATCAGCACGGGATGTCTCTACCGGTAACTCTTGAGAGGCCCTCGGTGGCGCACCAGCCCTTCCCCAGGTACGGCGCCTGAGGAGATTCTTTCGAGGAGATTGTCGATGACAACGAAGTCGCGTGTCGCCCGGGACTTATCGGAAACGCCGGCGGCGGTACCACCCCGCAAATGGACCGATTACGTCCGAGGAATCGGACCAGGCTTGCTGGTAAGCATGGCTTGGATGGGCGCCGGTGATCTGGTCGACTCCTCGGTGGCCGGGGCCAACTATGGATACTCACTCATGTGGGCGCTCGGTCTGGCTTTACTGAGCCGGTTTTTCTTCACCAGTGCGATCGCCAAGTACGGTCTATGCAACGCGGTGGGCGACCAAACCATCATCGAAGGATTCGGCGCCGTCTGGAAGAAGCTGCCACTCCTGGTTGGCACCCTCGCATTGGTGAGCGGGTTCATTCTGCAGACCTACATGGTCGCCATGGTCGGCAACGCCCTGTTCCACCTATTCCGCGGTTTCGGTGGAGCCACCTGGGGTCCCTTCATGTGGACCGTATTCGCCGCCGCGATCGGGTGGCTGGTCCTGACGCGGCCAAAGGCGTACTCCATTCTCGAGATCATCGCCCGCATCAAAGTCTCAATTCTTGTGGCCGTGTTCCTGTATGCCGCAATCAAGTCCCAACCGAATCCCCGCGACATCGTGCACGGCCTCGCGTTCTCGGCCCCCCGGACACCGGCGCGTTCGCCACACTACTGGTAGCCGCCGCCATCATCGGGGCCGTAGGCGGATCCGCAGGCAACCTCATGTATCCGGAGTTCATCCGCGACAAAGGTTGGAAGGGGCCGGAATTCCTCAAGATGCAGCGAGTCGACCTGTTGAGCGGCGTCCTCGCCGTCGTGGTGGTCAACCTGTCCATCTGGGTCGTCGGAGCTGAAGTCCTGCGCCCCGCCGGCATTCAGATCGCCACCCTCGATGACCTCAGTACCATGATGACCCTGGCCCTTGGCCCGATCGGTCCATGGCTGTTGTGGCTCGGGCTGATGATGACCGCGTTCTGTTCCTTCACCAGCTACGCGCGCGGCTACACGAAAATCTTCTTCAGCGGAATCAACCACGCATTCCCCTCTCGCAAGAACACCGACATCCCCCTCGACCGAACGCGCGCGTTCCGCGCGGTGCAGCTCGGCCTTATGGTCTGCGTACCTATCCTGTTCGCGCTACCGGTCTTTCCTGATGTAGTTGCCATGACCGTCGCTGGGAGCGCTACCGCTGGAATTATGGCGCCGGTCATCATCGTCGGCACCCTCATCGTCACCAACGACAAACGCCGAATGCTGCCCGGGTACACCAACAAGTGGTGGGAGAACGTCATCTTGGTCATCGTCGGCGGTATTGGTCTGTGGGCGGCCTACGGGCTCATCGTCGGCCTGTTCTAAGCAGACAACAAACCGAGCCCCGCTGCCGGGACTCATTACCAAAGAAAGAGGTTAGCTATGGCCACGCAGGATCTGGACTTGCGAACTCGCAAATTCTGGGGGTGGGGATTCGCCGACACCGGTATCACCGACTCAGAGGTGCACGACCTGGGAAACATGATCCGGGACAAGTTTGGCTTCGCTATCCACGACCTTGCCAAAGCGCCGACAATCGACGAAATCGAACTCCGCGAACCACGCGTAACGCCCCCCGAAACCTTGGCCAACATCTGCAAGTCCGACACATGGACCCGTGCCGAGCACACTCTCGGTAAGAATCTGGGTGACTTTGTGCGGGGACTGGAACGCAAGTTCGACAATCCGCCGGACTTCGTTGCATTCCCCACCGATGAAAACGACGTCGTCTCAATCCTCGACTGGGCACATGACAATACTGTCGCGGTGGTGCCCTACGGCGGCGGATCCTCTGTGGCCCAAGGCATCGAACCCATCGTCTCCGGCGACTACCGCGGCGCAATCACCATCGACCTCCGTCATCTCAACAAAGTCCTCGAGATTGACCACACATCACGTTCCGCGCTCATACAGGGTGGAGTCCTCGGGCCCGACATGGAAAATCAGCTGCGCCCACACGGACTGTCGATGCGCTTCTTCCTCCAAGCTTTCGAGTTCTCCACCCTGGGTGGATGGATCGCCACACGTGCCGCAGGACACTTCGCCACCGGCATCACCCAGATCGACGACTCCGTGCAGGCCATGCGGGTCGTCACCCCTTCGGGAACCATGCAAACTCGTCGCCTGCCCTGCGACGGGGCAGGCGTGTCGGCAGACCGCATGTTCATTGGCTCTGAAGGTACCCTCGGCATCATTACTGAGGCCTGGATGCGCCTGCAGGACAAGCCAACCCACAAGGTGGCCACGTCGGTGCCATTCGCTGACTTCACCAAGGCGGTAGACGCGATCCGCGAACTGTCGCAGTCAGGTCTCAACCCCGCGAACTGTCGACTCCTTGATCCCACCGAAAGCCTGCTCTCGGGTGCCTCAGACTCGGATTCAATTCTCGTGTTGGCCTTTGAGTCCGCTGACCACGAGCTCCAGCCATGGATGCAGCGCGCCGCGGAGATCTGCGCCCAGCACGGTGGCCGGGTCACCGCTGAAGCGCTACAGGGCGTTTCGTCGCCCGACGCCGGTCATTCCGGGGCGGCCGGCAGGTGGCGCGACTTCTTCGTCCGGGGACCGTACTACAAAGAGGGCTACACCCGCATGGGCGTCATGCGAGAAACGTTCGAGACCGCATGCACATGGAGCGCATTTCCCGAACTGCACGCCCGAGTAGTGGAAGCTACCACTCGGGCTGCTAAACGTGAGTGCGGTGACGGCGTGGTGGCCTGCCGGTTCACTCACGTGTATCCCGACGGCCCCGCCCCGTACTACACCGTACTGGCTCCCGCCAAGCACGGCGCCGAGGTCGAACAATGGGCGGCAATTAAAGCCGCGGCGTCAGAGGCAGTGCTAGCAGCAGGCGGAACCATCACCCACCATCACGCTGTCGGCCGCTTCCACCGACCCTGGTACGACCAACAGCGCCCCGACCTGTTCGCCTCGGCGCTGCAATCGGTGAAAAAGACAGTCGACCCAAGCGGCATCATGAATCCAGGCGTACTCGTCGACCCACGATAACGCCAGCGCCGCGACGGTCTCGCCCAACCAGTCACCCTGATTGGGCGGGACCGTCGTACTGCCAACGCCTGTCAGCACTTCGGCACGCGGTGCCGAAAAGCGCCCACCGAAGAAGTAGGCGAGGCTTCGGACCTACGACTACCAGAAGGGCGACGATGAACATCGCTTTAGACGATCACCTTCCCGATGTCCACGCCACCGCGTGGATCGCCACCAGTGCCGCCGTAATCGGACAAGTCCGCGTAGGAAAGCAAGCGGGAATTTGGTACAACGCAGTTGTACGAGGCGACTTCGATTCGATCGTTATCGGCGACCGCAGCAACATTCAGGATGGCTGCGTCCTGCACGTCGACGCAGGGGCGCCACTAGTGGTCGGTAGCGGAGTGTCCGTGGGCCACAATGCCATACTCCATTCCTGCACCATTGGCGACGATGTCCTCATCGGCATGGGAGCCACTGTCCTTAACGGGGCGGTAGTCGGGGCGGGAACTTTGATCGCCGCGAACGCTCTAGTACCAGGTGGTGCGGACATTCCACCGGGCTCCCTGGTTACCGGCGTCCCAGGCAAAGTTCGGCGGCAGATTACAGATGATGAGCGACAACACATTAAAGACAACGCAGCTCGGTACCTGATCGCTCAAGAAGTGCACTCCAGAGCCCGAATCGTCTAGAGCCTGTGATCGTTGGGGGGGGTCAGCTTGACTCCGATCCGATGCGACCAATCCAACCCGGCCCCGAGGGTAAGGCCCACCGATGAGCACGGCGGCGACTGCGAATTATGCGAGCAGCTGGCGCGCCGTTGCGAGACGGCGCGGGTATGGGGCAGGTTGATGAAATCCGCTGTAGCGAAGTGGGACTCGGCTTTGACTGCCCCGGCGTGAGGGTGGCGGCTCGGCCCGGTCGGGGCGGCGATGCTGTCACGTGGCATGGGGGAGGGTGGGTGCTGCGGTGGCCGCGGCGGCGAAGTCACCGGCGGTGCGGTTGCGGTCAGCGGGCGTCTTAGACTTAGCCAGCTCCGTGGCGATCACGCTGTCTCGGCAACCTTCGCCATCTAGCTTTCCTGCGAGCGGATTTCGTCATCATGACCCCTGGGCAACGACTTCCGCAGCTCGTCCAGTGCTATGAAAGCGCTTGCCACTGTGCCCAGTTCTTCCGGAGTGGGGCCGGCTGGAGTGGGGATCTTCGACAGCCGCTGCGCGAGTTGGGTCAGGCTGTCGCGGTCGCCCTGCAGCGCGGAACGTTCGTCGTCGGTGAGGGCAAGCTGCTCCAGCATGCGTTCAACACCGTGTCTGACGGACAGTAGCTGGCCCGCGCTAGACTGTTTGGGGAGGTAAAACGGGCAGCGAGCGCAGGCAAGGCGGTGAGGACATTTCGCGAAGAAGTCGTAGGTGCAGTACCCGTCGCCGAGGTCGTAGTACTTCCACGGTTGTCCGTCGGCGGCAGCGCCGGTCATGATTGTCTCCCGGTCGATGAGGACCTGGATGGTGCGGACGTTGCGGGCGAAGTAGTCAGCTTTCTTGTAGGCGGCGGTGAGGCGTCGTTGCAAGATGGTGGCGTAGTGCCGGGTGCTGGAGTCGTGCTTGTGGCCCAGCCATTCTCTAAGGTCGACCAGCGAGAGCGGTTCTGGTGCGTTCAGCAATTGGGTGGCGATGGTGGCGCGGGCACGATGGCTGGTCAGGGCACCGCGTGAGTCATGTTCGGGGATACCGGCTTTGCGGCACAGCACGGGGATCAAGTGGGCGTTGAGATAGGACGATCCGATGAGTTCGCCGCGCACGCAGAACAGGAACTGCTGCCGTTGTCGGGTCTTGCGGTCGATGAGGTCAGGCTGAGGTGGGCGGATGGCGCGCCATGCGTCGATGAGTTCACCGACGAGAGGGTCAACCGGCTTGCTGAATGCTCTGCTGGTCTTATTTGCCGGGACGTGCAGGAGGCAAATCGGAAATGGTGCGCCGGTCTTGTCGTCGCGTCCCTCGTCACGGCGGACGCAGTTCAGCTCCAAGCGGCGGATCTCGTCGATGCGTAGGCCCGCGAACAGCCAGACGCCGATCAACGCGCGGACCATCTCGATCGGGTAGTAGGTGCGATGTTCTGAGCTCGCGGCACGGGCAGCAGTGCTGCCATATACCTTGAGATCCGTGGCCTCGACGGTTAATCCGGCAGCCATCAGTTTGGCCCAAGATGCATCGTCGATGATGCGCGGATTCGGACCGAGTTGTGCACGCACCGACAGCGGCCCCGCGAGCGCCTTGCGGGGGTCAAAGCGGGGAGTAATCCACTCCCATTCAATGAGATCGAGGAAGAATGCACGTACGCCGTCGATGCGTTGGACTTTTCCCACCGCGCTTAAAGACTGTCCGGTTCTGCGGGTGTCGCGGTTGCAGCCGGCCCATTGACCGTGGGTGGCGTTGAGGGTGTCAGCGACGTACTCGGCGGCGATGTCACGGGTCCACAGATGCGGTTCGAGGGCCTCGGGGTGCTTTTCGGCAGCCCAGCGCCCGGCAATGAGGATGATGGCGAATCTTCCGCGGATCGAACCGGGTTCGATAGTGGTCGCGTTGCGCCATCGCAGAGCCCACTGAACCCACTCGTGCGGAGCGGAGTCCAGCGTTTGTTGGCGTGGCCCGCGCTGACGGGCATTGCGAGCTACCGGTGCCCGCAGGATGCCGTCGTGCGCCAACACGCGGGACAGTTTGATCAGCCCCCTACGGCGGGCCCCGTTGCCGTAGAAGTCGGCCAGTGCGGCCACGGTGTCCTCGGTGAGATCGGTGAGGGTGGCGGTGCCGCTGCACAGTAGGAGGTCGCACGTGGCCGCGGCGACTTGGCTGCCGCGAGTGTGTTCGGAGACCTCCCACCTGCGCAGGGTGTCCTGGACGTGGGCGATTGCGGCCTCTACAGCGGGTTTGCCGTAGGCCAGCCCGGCGGTGGTTCGTACGGACACCCTGACGTCGTGGTGCAAAGTGCGGTGTCCGGCGACGACGTTGGCGATGGCGGTTATTGGGGCGCCGAGCTTGGTGCTCGAGTCCACGGTCGCCAGGTCACGCCATATCTGTGCGTCCCATTCCCAGTAAGGGCGTTGCTCGATGTGCACGCGTCGCAGGAGGTGGCTGCGTGCCCGCCCGGCAATGTCGGGCCGCCACCCCGTCAGCAGCGGGGTCACGGGGTTCACGAGGCGGTGCAACGCGCGGGTGGTGGGGGCGCTGAAATGCGGGCTTCTGTGGTCGAAAAGCCTAGCTAATACGGGGATTTCGTCATCGGTCAGCATGATCACCACATCGAAACTAGAGCGGCCAGTCGCCGCTCTTGGTCGACGTGCAGGGAGGCGGAGGCGGCGTGGAACTTCGCGGCCAGCTCGCGGCCGGACAGGTGGAGGTAGGTCAGGGTGGTGGAGAGGTCTCGGTGCCCGGCGTACTGCGCGATCTCGTCGATGTCCCATCCGGCCCGCGCCAAGTCCGTCAACCTGAGGTGCCGCAATGTGTGAGTAGACAACTCGGGCACCTGGGCCCGCCCGGCGATAGCAGTGACAGCTTTCGACCATGCCGAGGCACCGACTCCAGCCCCGAGATTACGGCGGGACGTGCTCAGGAACAGGGCACCGTCGACCTTGCCGAACGTATCAGTGCGCTGGCGCAGGTAGACCACCAGCAGCTGCGCTGAGGTCGCCCCGAACGCCACAGTCCTGGCGCGTTGGGACTTGGTCGTCTCCGCTCGCACGTGAATCAGAGACCACGCCGGCTCAAAGTCACCGATGCGCAGCGACACTAATTCTTCGCGACGCAGGGCCCCGTCGTAGGCCAGGCAGAGCATCAAGCGGTTGCGCAGCGTGTCGGAGGTAGCAGCCTCCAGGATGCGCCCCCACGCGTGCTCGTCGGGAATCCACGGAGCCTTATGGGCCACGCCGACCAAGCCTCGTCGCGGTTGTTTCCCGCGGCGGCCCGCCTGTCCCCGCCGAACCGGGTTACGCTCGCGGAGTTGATCTTCGACGAGGAAGTCGTAGAATCCGCGGACCGCGACGACCCGCTGTTGCACCGTCGCGTCTGACAATCCACACGCCCCGCCGTCGTCGCGGGCGCGTGTGCGCATGTCCCCGATCCAGGCCGCCACGACGTCGCCTCGCGCAGTAACGGGATCAGCACCTGCCGCCACACAGTAGGTGAAGTAATCCTGCAGCGCCCGACCGTAGGCGTCGATCGTGTTGGGGGCGCGCCCGATATTGGCCGTGAACTGTAACCATCGCCGACCCTGCTCATGCGCGCCAACGTCAGCGAAGCGCTCCCACGCAACCTCCTTCATTTCTTCACGATAGACCCCTATATTCCACATAAGGCAATAGCTGCAGGCACTTTTGAGCCATCGGCGGCCCGTGAGGTTGTAGACAAAGGTGTCGCAGTCAGCTCTCGTCCATCCCCATTGGATCGACCGCCGGGAGTTCAAGCTTTCTGAAGGCGGTCTGCTGCGAAACCCAGGGTCTTAACAGGACCCATCGCATCAGTTCGCGGAGGTTGCCAGCGCCAGATACAGCCGAGCCGGCAATGAGCGGCAGGGGCAGTCCGACCTCGCGGTCACCATACGGTGCCAGTCTCACTTCGAGAGAATCGAGACGGCTCAGATCCTCTACCTAAGCTCGATACCACGCCTAGATATGACGGTCGCCTCCGGCAATGCCGACCCAGCTCGGGCCGCCCGCCGTTAGATGTTCGCCAGGCAGCAGAATTGGGGGAAAGATCACCTGCACGCCCTGATCACGATCGCGTGTTGCCTCCCAACTTGAGAAGCTACGCGCCGTATTCCATGCTAACCCGTGGCGAGGCATCGTGACAACGCGAGTTGCTGCCTAACAACATGTTTCGTAAGTGTGGACCGGCCGCCGCGCAGGGGGGTCGGACTGCATCAGCGCTGTGGGTGCTGCCGTTATTGTTGTGGGGCGGGGAGCACGAGCGAGGATGCTGGCCGCCATTCTCGGTGCACACGCTGACCCGCAACCATGAGACGGCGGGGCGTTTCGACGACCGCGCTGTGCGAATTTGCAACCGGCGGCGGAGCCCGCATCGGTTGCGACCGCACGTTCTGGCTCTGCTGGTCTATGTTGTCAGGACGCCCCGGCGAGCTTTGTCGGCATGCGAAGACCAGAGATGCCACCGTCCACTTCCACGATGCTGCCGGTCGTTGAGGCGGCGGACGGGCCGGCGAGGTAGGCCACCGCGGCCGCGACTTCGGCCGCGGTAACCAGTCGGCCGAGCGGTTGGCGTGCTGCTAAAGCTGACAACTCGGATTCTGGGTCGGCGGCGGACTCGATCAGACGCTGGATCCAGGGGGTGTCCACGGTTCCTGGACTCACGCAGTTGACACGGATTCCCTCGCGTACATGGTCGGCCGCCATTGCTCTGGTGAGCGCCAGGACCGCGCCTTTGGTCGCGCTGTAGAGCGCCCTTCTCGGTAGCCCTGCAGTTCCGGCGATCGACGAGATATTCACGATCGCAGGGTGTTTTGACTGCCGGAGGTGCGGCAGCGCGGCGCGGCTGACTCGGACGATGCCGAGTACGTTGACGTCGTAGACCCGTAGCCATTCGCTGTCGTCGTTGTCGGTCACCGTACCTTGAGCACCGACACCAGCATTGTTCACCACGATGTCGAGACCGCCCCATCGACGCACGACCTGCTTGATTGCCGCACGGACTGACGTGTCATCGCCGACATCGCAGCGGATGGCCGTTATCCCTGGCTCTGCGGTGTCATCACGGTCGAGTACGGCCACTGTTGCGCCCAGGCCGTTCAACCGTTGGGCGACGGCCGCTCCGATGCCGGACGCGCCGCCGGTCACCGCGGCCACCAAGCCGTCGAACTCGCCGGCGGTCATCTGCCGGCTGCTGCCAGTTGTTGCGCCTGCTCGCCGAGGCGTTCGATGCCGATGCGCATCACGTCGCCGTCGCTGAGGTACGGGAACCGACCTGAGAGGGCCACGCCCTGTGGGGTGCCGGTGTTGATGATGTCACCGGGTTCGAGAACCAGGTATTGCGAGAGGTGCCATACAGTTTCGGCGACGGAGAAGATCATGTCCGAGGTGCAGGAATCCTGCCGCGCCTGCCCGTTGACCGACGACCACAACCGTAACGACTGCGGATCGGGCACCTCGTCCGCGGGTACCAGGTAGGGCCCGAGCGGGTTGAAGGTTTCGCAGCATTTCCCTTTGGACCACTGTCCCCCGGAGTCGACGATCTGGTAGTCACGCTCGGATACGTCGTTGGACACCGTATAGCCGGCGATGTAGTCGGCCGACTCGGCGGCAGAGTCGAGGTATCGGGCCCGCTTCCCGATCACGACCGCCAGTTCGACCTCCCAATCCACGCGGGTCGCTCCTGGTGGGATGAGCACCGTGTCGTGCGGTCCGACAACGGTATTGGGGTGTTTGAAGAACACGATTGGCGCCGAAGGGGGCGGCGAGCCGGTCTCAGCGGCGTGTGCGGCATAGTTCTGTCCGATGCACACCACTGCCGACGGCCGGGCCACCGGCGCACCGACGCGTTTCTCATGCGGGGCTGCGACCGGCTGGAGACGCCGCTGTACCAGCGCTTCCCGGGCTGCGGCGACGCCGTTCGACGCCAGGAAGGAGCCGTCGATGTCGGTGGTCAGCGGTGAGAGGTCGTAGATGGTGCCGTCATGCTCGACGGCGGGCCTTTCGGCGCCGGCTTCGCCCAGTCGCATCAATCGCATCGCTACCGGGCCACCTGAAGGACACCGTCAACGCGGCGGGGAACCGCATGGAAGTCGTCCCGTAATTCAGTGGGTAGCACCCATTCCGGTGCAGATTGCCAGGTCATCGGCCGCAGGAAACGCCGGATGGCGGTGGCTCCGACCGAGGTGTGCTGGGTGTTGGTCGAGGGCCAAGGGCCTCCGTGGTTCTGCGCCCATCCGACGTGCACGCCGGTGGGGAAACCGGCGTACAACAGCCGTCCCGCACGGGGTGCCAGGACTTGGGTGAGCTGTGAGATCGTGTCTCGCTCGGCGGGTTCGGCGTGGATGGTTCCGGTCAGCGAACCTGGCAGGGCGTTGAGTAGGTCGAGATCCTCTCCCTGTTGATAGCGCACAACGATGGTGGTCGGGCCGAAACATTCCTCGATGTCTGTGGCCACCAGGTCACAGGCGGAAACTTCGAGCAGTCGTGGGGACACCGACAGGCCGATGGTGTCGGGGGCGCCGCCCTCACCGATCACCCGCATTCCCGCCCCGGGTTCGGCGGTGCTGTAGGCCTGATAGATGTTGCGGTTCAGCAGGGTCTGCGCGCTGGCGCCGGCGAGCAGTCGCACCGCCTCGGACACCAGCGTGTCGCCCGCGGTGTCGGCCGGGACCAGCACCAACCCGGGTTTGGTGCAGAGCTGCCCGCCTGATCCGGTGACCGAAGCGATGAGTTGCTGAGCCAGGTCGGCGCCACATGCGGCGGCAGCCCCGGTGGTGATGATCACCGGGTTGAGGCTGGCCAGCTCTCCGTAAAACGGAATCGGTTGTGGCCTCGCGGCGATGGCGTCCATCAGGGCCCGTCCGCCGCCGAGCGAGCCGGTGAACGTGACAGCCGTGATCGCCGGGTCTGACACCAGGTCGAGCCCGGCTTGCCGACCGAAGACGAGTCCCGTCACTCCTTGTGGCGCGCCGACGGCTTCGGCCGCCTCTTGCAGTGCCGCGTGGGTGGTCAGTGACATCAGCGGGTGTGATTCATGGGCCTTGATGACGACCGGGCACCCCGCCGCGAGTGCGGCCATGGTGTCGCCCCCCGGTACCGAGAACGCCAGCGGGAAGTTGCTGGCCCCGAACACGGCCACCGGCCCGATGGGGACGAGCATGCGACGCAGGTCGGGGGCGGGCCCCATCGGCGTGTCGGTGGCATGGTCAACGACGGCTTCGAGGAATGAGCCCTCCTCCACGACGTCGGCGAAGAACCGCGCCTGGTAGACCGTTCGGTTCAACTCGCCACCCAGGCGCTGTTCGGTCAGCGCCGTTTCGCGGATGCCGATGTCGATGATCTCGGCGCGCCGGGCTTCCAGCGCGTCCGCGGCAGCCCGCAACAGGGCCGCGCGCATTTCCCGGCCGCCGTCGGCGTACTCCCTTGCTGCTGAGGCGGCAGCGGCACACGCGGCGGCAACCTGCTCGGTGGTGGCTTCCGAGGCGGTGGTGGTGGTGCTCTCGTCGGTGGCCGGGTTGACGGTCTGCACGACGGTCACGATCGAACCTCTTCCTGTTCGCGGATCAGGCCTTCGTCGGCCAACGCGTCCCACAGTGCGCTGGGGATGGGGCTGCGGTACAGCTGGGCGTTGGTGCGAATCTCTTCGGCGCTGCGGGCGCCGAGAAGTACTGCTGCTGTTGCGGCGTGGCGGTGGGGGAATTGCATGGCTGCAGAGGCCAACTCGACGCCGAAGCTCAGGCAGATTTCCTGGATCCTGCGGGCACGGGTGAGCATCTCCGGCGCCGCCGGAACATAGTCGTAGGTGGCGTCGTCGATGGGTGCGGCCAGGATCCCGGAGTTGAACACGCCGCCGCTGACAACCCCGATTCCACGCTCCTCGCACAGGGGGAAGAGCTCGTCGGCGGCTTGTTGGTCCAGCAGCGTATAGCGGCCGGCCACCAGGAAGTAGTCGAAGTCCGCCTCTTTGGCGAACGCTGCCAGCATCGCCGTCTGGTTCATCCCGACGCCGATGCCACGCACCACTTTCTCGTCACGCAGCTGACGCAGGGCCGGGAAAGCGCCCCCCAGGGCGTCGGCGAAGTGCTCGTCGGGGTCATGGATGTAGAGCAGGTCGATGCGATCCAACCCCAACCGCTGCAGGCTTTCCTCCACCGACCGCAGCACGCCGTCGTGGCTGTAGTCGAATACCGGATTGACATCACCGTCGACTTTGTAGAAGTGCTCTCCGCCGAACAGCTGTTCCGGTGAGGGTGGGGCGCCGTGCCGGATGAGGCGCCCCACCTTTGTTGACACCACGAACTCGTCGCGCGGGTACCGCCCCAGCGCCTCACCGAGCCGGCGCTCGGACTCGCCGTAACCGTAGAGCGGGGCGGTGTCGAACGTCCTGATGCCCAGATCCCAGGCAGCAGTGATGGTTTCCTCGGCTTGCTGGTCACTGACCGTGGAGAACAGGTTCCCCAGCGGGGCGGCGCCCAGACCCAGCGGAATGGGGTCTACGGCGCCGCTGCCCGACAGCGGTGCGAGCGCAGGGCGGAATGGCATGGAGTTCTCCTAGGCGTGGACGTCGAACAGGTACCGCTGAGCCGGCGAAAGTCGTTCGTAGAGACCGGGTGTCAGGTAGTCCTGCTGCACGAATTGCTGGATAAGGTCACGGCGGGTGTAGGTGAGGTGCAGCATGCGCCGCCGGTCACCGGAGATGTTGTCGGTGCCGCCGTGCCAGAGGCTGGCGTTGGTAACGGCCATCCCGCCTGCCGGGCAGGTCAGGTGGATCTCGCCGGGGTAGGGAGCCAGCGGATCCTCGGGGAACTTGGTCTGGTCGCCGTACTCACCGCGCTGTTGCTCCCCGGCTGCGACATCGAGGTTCAGCTTCGGGGTGTTGTTGTGCGGCCACTTGTGTGAGCCGGGCACGATGCGGGTGGGGCCGTTGTCCAGGCGCAGTTCATCGAGGCAGATCAGCGCGTTGACCAGACGCCAGTCCTCCTCATGGGCTTTGGGGACGTCGCTGTGCAGCGGTTGATTGCCGCCCCCGGAGTGCGGGTCCCGGATGTTCGCGCCATGCAGTTTGAAATCGTCGAAGAGGTACAGCGCCGCCGCCAGCACGGGCTGCAGCACCAGCGAGGGATCGAAGACCTCGGATTTGTTGAAGATATTTGACAGCCGGGTGGCACCAGGCTCGGGATCCATCACCAGCCCCGATCCTGCTTCCTGCTCGGTGATCCGGTCGAACTCCTCCCGCATGGCTGCGCACTGCTGCGGGGTCAGCGCGTTGGCAACGATGAAGAACCCGTTGGTGTCCAACTGTTCGCGCAGGTCGTCGTCCAGCGTGGGATCGACTCCCAATTCGATGAGTGCCTGCTTGGAATCCATTGTCATGTGTCCTTTCTCGGTGCGAGCGTCGGTCGGTGGTTGTTGTTGTGGTGGGTGTTGTCGTTGTCGAGGAGGATGGTGCGCAGCCCGCGCTGCACGCTGCAGATGTGGGCAAGCGCGGCGGCCTCGGCCAGTGCGCTGTCTCGTTCCCGCAGTGCGGTGTAGATGTCGCGGTGCTGTGCGCGGGTGAGTTCCTCGACCTGCAGGTCGAAGGTCAGCCGTTCCCGCCGGGCGCGGATTGTTGGTTCGGACAGGCCTCGCAGAACTGCGGTCAACCAAGCATTGCCCGCACCTTCGACGATCCGGTTGTGGAATTCCACGTCGAGCTTGATGAAGTCCTGCGGGTCGTGGGTGTCGTCCATCACCGTCAGCAGGGTGGCGATCTCGTCGAGCTCGCCGTCACTGATGCGTTCTGCGGCCAACCGGGTGGCGCCCGGTTCGAGCAGCCTGCGAACCTCCAGGACATCCAGCACGGTCTCGTTGCGGGCCAGCTCGGCGGCCAGGGTGATGCCGTGGAGCAACTCGTCGGGTTCGAGGCTGGTGACGTAAGTACCGTCGCCACGTTTGACCGACAACATCCTGGCGTGGGTGAGTGCCTTGACCGCTTCGCGGGTCGACCCACGGGAGATCCCCAGCTGCGCTGCCAGTTGCTGCTCGGGTGGGAGCCGCGCCCCCGGCGACAGATCGCCGTTGACGATCAGCGCGCGCAGCCGCTCGATAGCGGTGTCGGTCAGACCCATGGGTGCACTCCGCGTCATGTGTTAGTTGACGACCGGCGGATTGACCAGCTTCTGGATGTCCGGGTCGTCGATGTTCTCTTGCGTCACCAGTGTCGCGCCCGTGTCGATCATCTCGTCAACCGTCTCACCGTCGGCCATCTTGTTCAGTGCCATCACGCTTTCGTAGCCGATCTTGAAGGGGTCCTGTACGACGAGCGCCGACACCGTTCCGGCCTGCAACGCGGACACCTCGTCGGGCGCGTTGTCGAAGCCCACCACCACCACGTCGGCGTTGCGTGCCTCGATGGCCTGGACTGCGCCCACCACACCGGGCTCGTTGAGCCCGAATACCGCGTCGAGGTCGGGATTGGCGGTGAGGATGTCGTTCATGATGCCCAGCGCCTTGTTGACGTCGCCGTCGGTGTATTGGGTGGCCACCACCTGGATGCCGGGATATTTGGCGGCGATCTGGTCTTCGAAGCCCTTGAGCCGGGCCTGGGAGGTGGCGGACGTGGCGAGGAAGGGCAACAGGGCCACCTTGCCCTGGCCGTTGAGCTGTTCGCCGATGTAGTCGGCGGCCAGTCCGGCGGCGGCTTCGTTGTTGGTGGCGATCAGCGGAATGGACTGCGGCTCGATGCCGGCATCGGCGCTGACGATCGGGATGTCATTGGACTCGGCCTGGTCGACGATGGTCTGCAGAGCCTGAGTGTCGTTGGCCGCGAACGCGATCCCTGAGACCTTGCGGTTGACGAAGTCCTGCAGGATGTTCATTTGTCCGGTGATGTCGCTCTGGGTGGCGGTGCCACGCCAGATCAGTTCGGCGCCGAGTTCGTCGGCGGCTTTCTGCGCGCCGGCGTGCAGGGTGCCCCAGTAGAAGTACCCGGTGGACCCCGGCACGACCGCGAACTGCCGCTGGGCCGCTTCACCTCCCTCACCACGGTTGCAGGCGGTCATGCTGGCGGCCATCACCACAGCCGCGGCGGAGGCGAGGATGCGCCTCCTGGTCAAGGCGCTGAAACGGATCTGCATTTTGGTCTCTTTCTTGTGCGTCGTTGCAGGGAGAGGGAACTGCGGGAGAAGGGACGTACGGCTTGCAGGGGTGTGCCTACAGCTAGGGGTGGTGGGTGCCGGCCTTGCGGGCTCGGCTCTGGCGGAACTGGTCATAGAGGACGGCGAGGATCACGACGACACCGACGATGACGCTCTGCCAGAAGGTGGAGATGTCGAGCAGGTTGGAGCCGTTGCTGATGAGCTGCAGGATGGTCGCGCCGATGATGGCGCCGAGGATCTTTCCTTCGCCGCCGAAGAGGCTGGCACCGCCGATGACGGCCGCGGCGATGGCCAGGAGGTTGTAGTTGGCTCCGGCCGCGGGCTGACCGCTGACCACACGAGACGCCTCCAGGACACCCGCCAGCCCGGCCAGCAGTCCGGAGATGACGAACAGGGTGACCAGCACCATGCCGACGTTGATGCCGGACAGTCGGGCGGTGCGCGCGTTGCCGCCGATGGCGTAGGCGGCGCGTCCCAGCGTGGTGTGGGCGAGCAGCATGTGGCCCGCGATCGCGACGATCACCATCACGATGACCGGCACCGGGATTCCCAGTACCTCCCCGGTGCCCAGCCATCCGAACCCGGCTGGAAGCCCGTACACCGCTTGACCGTTGGTGATCAGCAGTGCGGCGCCTGCGCAGACGCTGAGGGTCCCGAGTGTGGTGATGAAGGCGGGCAGGCCGAGCTTGCTGACCAGCAGTCCGTTGATCAGTCCGACAACACCGCCAACGGCGATGCCGATCAGCAGGCCCAGTGGGATGCCGACACCGAAGGCGACGATCGCTTTGGCTGAGACCACTCCGGACAGAGCGACAATCGAGCTGACCGACAGGTCGATCCCCGCGGCCACGATGACCATGGTGGCCCCGACTGCCAAGATGGCCAGGCTCGACATCTGAACCAGGTTGCCCTTGATGTTGGAGGTGGTCAGGAAGTGTGGGGTCAGGATGAACAGACCGATGCACATCACGATCACGATGGTGAACGGCGCCAGCTGGTTGGCCAGCGGCCCGAGCACGCGCCGCAGGGCCGACGTGGATTTGGTTGCGTCGGAGGCAGTTTGACGCTGCGCCTCGATGGTACTCACTGGTGCTCCTTCATTACGAGGTCGGCGGTGGTCAGCGGCGGCAGCTGCTCGGAACGCTTCTGTCCGGTGGCGTCGTACATCACTGCTTCGGAGGTGATGCCGTCGCGCGGATGTTCCCCGGTGATCTGACCTCCGCGCATGACGATCACGCGGTCACTCATCCCGAGGACCTCGGGCAGGTAGGACGACACGAGAATCACTGCCTTGCCCGCGGCGGTGAGGGTGTTGATGAGTTGGTAGACCTCGGTTTTGGCGCCAACGTCGATACCACGGGTGGGTTCGTCGAGGATCAGTACGTCCACCCCGGCAGCCATCCACCGGCCCAGCACCACTTTCTGTTGGTTACCGCCGGAGAGTTCGGCGACGCTCTTTTCGATGCTGCTGCAGCGGATGCGCATCTGGGCCACGGTGTCCTCGGCCAGACGGCGTTCCTGGATGGATTTCATCACGCCGAATTGGCTGTTGAGGGACAGACATCCCAGCCCGATGTTCTCGCGGATACCGAGCTTGCCGACGATCCCGCTGGCGCGCCGGTCGTCGGATAGGTACCCCAGTCCGCGGCGTACGGCGTCTTTGGGTTGGCGGGGCTGTAAAGGTTGTCCGTTGACGAGCACCTGCCCCGAGGTGCGGGGGATGTCGCCGACCAGGCAGCGCATCAGTGAAGACCGTCCCGCTCCGAGCAGACCGGCGAATCCTACCACTTCGCCGGCTCGCACGGTGAAGCTGACCGGCTCGGTTTTGCCGTCGACCACCAGGTCGCGTACGTCGAGCAGCACGTCGCCGACCTCGCTGCTCTGCTTGGGCATCATGTCGGTGAGTTCGCGGCCCACCATTTCGGTGATGAGCATGTCGACGGTGGTGTCGGCGACCTGATGGGTGGCCACCGCTGTGCCGTCGCGCATGACCGTCACCGAGTCGCAGACGGCGATGATCTCCTCGAGGTTGTGGGAGATGTAGAGGACGGACACGCCGCGGTCCGACAGGCGGCGCATCAGCGCGAACAGTTCCTCGGTCTCGGTCTCGGTCAGCGCGCTGGTCGGCTCATCAAGAATCAGGACTTTCAGCTCGCCGGTGACGGCTTTGGCGATCTCGACCATCTGCTGTTGAGCGATGGTCAGCTCACCGGCTTTGGTGCCTAGTGGAATGTCGACGTGCAGTTGAGCCAGCGCCGCGGCGGCGGTCTTGCGGACCGACCGCCAGCGCACTGCCCCGAGGCGGTTGGGCAGACTTCCCAGCGAGATGTTCTCGGCGACACTGAGATTGTCGGCCAGGCTCATCTCTTGGAACACCATCGCGACCCCGGCGGCGTGCGCTTCCTTCGGGCTGCGGGGGTCGATCGCCGTACCGTCGAGGGTGACGCTGCCGGCGTCGGGGCGCTCGACCCCGGCCAGCACTTTCATCAAGGTGGACTTTCCGGCGCCGTTCTCGCCGAGCAGCGCGCGGATCTCGCCCCGTTCGACGGTGAGGTCGACGTCGGACAGCGCCTGCGTTCCGGGGAATGCCAACGAGATTCCCCGCATCTGCAGGAACGCGCTCACGACCGGCTCACCCAGATCTGGCCGTCGGGGTAGCGGTGTTTCTCTCGGCTGTCCGCCAGGATCTCCGCCGAGTAGCCGGGCAGGCTCGGAACGACGTAGTGACCGTTGTCGACGATGCACGGGTCGACGAAGTGCTCGTGCAGATGATCAACGAACTCCACCACCACGTCGTCGAGATTCCCGGCCACCGCGATGTAGTTGAAGATCGACAGGTGCTGGACGTATTCGCACAGCCCCACTCCGCCTGCGTGGGGGCAGACCGGGATGTTGTGCTGCGCGGCCAGCAGCATGATCGCGATGTTCTCGTTGACCCCGCCGACGCGGCAGGCGTCGATCTGGCACACACCCATTCCCTTGGCCTGCAGGAACTGCTTGAACATCACCCGGTTCTGGATGTGTTCACCGGTCGCGACGCGAATGGGCGCCACCTGGCGGGCGATCTCGGCGTGACCGAGGACGTCATCCGGGCTGGTCGGTTCTTCGATCCACCACGGGTTGTAGGGGGCCAACGCCTGGATCCACTTGATCGCCTCGTCGACGTTCCACACCTGGTTGGCATCGACCATCAGGTAGCGGTCGGGGCCGATCTCCTCGCGCAGGAGCGCGGTGCGGCGAAGGTCGTCATCCAGGTCACGCCCGACCTTGATCTTCATGTGGGTGAAGCCTGCGTCGATCGCTTCCCGGGCCAAGCGGCGCATCTTGTCGTCGTCGTAGCCCAGCCATCCGGCGGAGGTGGTGTAGGCGGGTAGCCCGTTGGCCGTGATGGACTCGATGCGTTGCTGTTTGGTGGGTTCGAGCCGGCGCAACATGTCCAGCGCAGCCTCGGGGCTCAGCTCATCGCCGATGTGTCGGAAGTCGACCAGGGCGACAATCTGTTCGGGGGTCATGTCGGCCAGCAACTTCCACAGCGGCTTGCCCTCTTTTTTGGCGTAGAGGTCCCATACCGCGTTGACCACCGCAGCCAAGGCCAGGTGCACGACACCCTTCTCCGGTCCCAGCCACCGCAACTGGCTCTCGCCGGCCAAGCTGCGCCAGAACGCCCCCATGTCGGAGAGCACCTCGTCGAGGTCGCGACCCACCACGTACGGGGCGTAGGCCTCGATCGCCGAGACGCAGAGTTGGTTGCCGCGGCCGATGGTGAAGGTGAAGCCGTGACCTTCGAGACCGTCCCCAGCATCGGTGCGGATGATCGCGTAGGCCGCGGAGTAGTCGGGATCGGGGTTCATGGCGTCGGATCCGTCCAGCGACAGCGACGTGGGGAAGCGGAGGTCCAAGGCCTCAAGCGCAGTGATCCGGGGCAAGTTCTCTCTCCTTGACAAGGTGGCCGGAAGTCGGCCGCGTGAGCTGGGCGGCTGCGGGATGTTTCATCACAGACATTGGATGTCTGTCTAGCTTGCACGGTGAGCTGCCTCACTGTCAAGCTCTTTCGGTGAGTTGTTTCATCTAAGTGAAACTGGTGGTAGATTCGGCCTTGGACGTGCTGATTTAGCGCCGGACAGGCCGTATGACCGTGGCTCCACCCCAATATTCCGTGCGCTGGCATCACCTTCATACATCCAATGTCTTGACCTACAGAGCGGAGACTCATGAACATCGTTCGCTTCACCGATCACACCAACCCCCCGCGAATCGGGCTGCTGGCCGGCGACGCCGTCACCGCGTTCCCCGAGGACGTCACCTTGAGCGGACTACTCGGGTTGCGCCTGGATGCGCTCCGCAGCCGGTGCGCCGAACTCGACGGGCCACGTCTTCCGCTCTCGGACGTCCGGTTACTTCCGCCGGTCGATGGGCGCACCGAGATCTGGGCGGCCGGGGTGACCTATGAGAACTCTCGGCTGGCGCGGATGGAAGAAAGCGAACACGACGCCGACATCTACGCTCGGGTGTACGACGCGGCGCGGCCCGAACTCTTCTTCAAGTCGACGTCGTGGAAGGCTCGCGGACATGGGGAGCCGATCGCGGTGCGTGCAGACTCCCCGATCAATGTCCCCGAACCCGAGGCGGCGGTGGTGGTGAACGCTTTCGGCGACATCATCGGCGTCACCGTGTGCAATGACTTGAGCTCACGCAGCATCGAAGCGGAAAACCCGCTCTACATTCCGCAGGCCAAGACCTACGCGGGGTCCTGCTCGGTGGGCCCGTCGATCCGGCCGATCTGGGAGATCGAGTCCCTGGACCGCCTGGCAATCACGTTGACCATCAGCCACGACGACACCGTCCGCTGGACGGGCGAGGCGTCAACCGGCCAGCTGAAGCGCCAGCCTGCTGACCTGGCCGCGAGTCTGTTCAGCTCCGACGACTTCCCCGAGGGTGCCATCGTCTCGACCGGCACCTGCCTGGTACCGGAGCTGCCGTTCACCCTGGAAGCCGGTGATGTCGTCTCGATTGAACTGGAATCAGTTGGTGTGCTGTCCAATACCGTTGCTGTCGGCCTGGACGAGTACCGCCAGGCACTGTCAGTCATGCCGTCAAGGTTCGACGTGGCGGTGTCGTGAATGTGATTGACGCGCACCATCACCTGTGGAGCGCTCCGGGCCGCGTTGGGTGGCTGGCCGAACCTGGCCACGAAGTTCTGCGTCGGCCCTACTCCATGGCCGACCTGCATCCGCTGCTGCAATGCGAAAAGGTCGACGGCACAGTGCTCGTCGAATGCGGCAGCGGCCGTCACGACGAACTCGCCGTCATGTTGACCGTCGCCGCCGAGTACCCCGAGGTTCTCGGCGTGGTGGGCTGGGTGGACACCGCAACCGGAAACGTCACTACCCAGATCGAACGGGCATTCGCCCATCCACTTGCGGACCGGTGGCTCATGGGCCTGCGGATTCAGGCCCAATCCGAACCGGCCGACCACCTCGAACAGCCCGAGGCACAGGAGGCCGCCGCCGCACTGGCCAACCGTGGCCGGGTGCTGGAAATCGTGGCCCGCCCGCAACACCTGTCAGGTGCTGCGGCGCTGGCCCGCAACCAGTCACGGTGCCGGATCGTGCTCGACCATGCAGGAAAGCCCGACATAGCAGGGGACACCGACGAAACGTTCGCCCAGTGGCGAACCGTCATGGCGGATCTCGCGTCGCTGCCCAACATCTACGTCAAGTTGTCTGGGTTGGTGACCGAGGCCGACTGGACTTCCTGGACACCGGACACGCTACGGCCGTACGTCAAGGTGCTCCTCGAACTGTTCGGTGCCCGCCGCCTGATGGTCGGTTCCGATTGGCCGGCGTGTCTGCTGGCCGCGGACTACCACGCTGTCATGGAGGCCGCACGGGACTGCCTCGACAACATCTCCGAAGAGGAACGGCACTGTCTCTTCGGCCGCACCGCCATCGCGGTCTACGGACTGCAGCCGTGACCCCCGGACACGACGGCTGCGGCGACGGGCACACCGGCCGCCGGTTACGCATCGACCTCACCACCGGCGAAACCCGCACCGAGACCCTCACACCGGCGCACTGCCGAACTTATGTCGGCGGCGGACTGGAGGCCACGCGACTCCTTCTGGCCGAGACCAAGCCCGGTTACGACCCGCTGTCGGCGCCGGCACCCCTGTGCTTCATGTCCACCGCCGTCACCGGCCACCCGGCTATCGGACTGGCGCGTGTCATCGTCGTCGCCAAATCCCCCATGACCGGCGGCATTGGGGAGTGCCGCGTCGAAGGGCCCTACGGTCACGCACTCAAAGCGACCGGCTGGGATGCCGTCATCATCACCGGGCGAGCAGCCCATCCCTGCTACCTGCTCATCGACGCCGGCGGGGCGCACATCCTTCCGGCCAAGGACATCTGGGGCACCGACACCGGATCCGCCACAGACACCTTGGAGTTCCGGCACGGGTCTGATGTCCACTGCGCGGTGATCGGGCCGGCCGGGGAACGCGGGGTGCGCTACGCGAGCATCGAGACCGACCGTACCTTCGCCGCGGCCCGCATGGGCCTAGGAGCGGTGATGGGCGCAAAGAACCTCAAAGGTGTTGTGCTATCGCCCGATACAGCACCGCCACCCGCCGACGAAGCAGGCCTGGCCGTCCTGACCTCCGCCTATGCAAGCCGGATCGCCGACAATGACCTGACCCGCTCACAACAGCAGGTACCCGGCTTCGGCGCCTGGCCCACCGAAGGAAGCTCACTGGCTGGATACGGCCAGGGCCCCAACTACAGCACCAGCCGAATAGTCGACTTGGGCAACCTCACCGCACAGGCGCTCACCGAGCGGATCGAAGTATCCGAAGGTGGCTGCCCCGGATGCCCCGGTGACTGCATCAAGACATTCCGTAACGCCATCGACAACCGCGCCGGCGGATTGCACCAGGAGGCCGTCGCCGCATTCGCGCTCAACCTCGGCCTCACCGACCCCGACCTGGTGATGGACCTCAACGCATCGTGCCACCTCTGGGGCGTCGACCCGGTATCCCTGTCCTTCACCGTCAGCATGCTCTGTGAGGCACGTCAGCACCATCTCTTGGACGGTGTCGATCTGGCCGGTCACGATCCGGTGTTCGGCGACTCACAGGCGTTGACAGCACTGATGGCAGACATCGCCACCGGCGTCGCGGCCGTGTCGTGGTTGGGCGAAGGTGTCCGTGCAGCGGTAGCCCACCTCCCAGTCGAGGCCCGCCACTTCGCCATGCACATCAAAGGCTTGGAGATGGTCTCGTTCGAGCCACGAGCATCCGCCGGACAAGCGCTGGCCTACGCCGTGAGCCCGGTCGGTCCCCGCTACGAAATCGTCGAACACGACATCGATTTCGATCCAGTCGGCGGTTGGCGGCACGGGTTGGAAATGATGCGCACACTCGGCACCCTGGACTGGGAGCCCATGGAAACTCTCGACGACGCCCGTGTCGCCCGAACAACGATGCTGCTCGACATGTGGAGCGGCATGGATGCACTCGGAGTATCGCTCTTCGCCGGCCCACCCGTGCGCGAACTAGATCTACCGGATCTGGCGCGACTGATTCACCTGGTCACTGGGTGGCGCACCAGCGACCGCGAACTGTTCGTCTGGGGGCGACGTCGATGGCACCTGATGCGGCTATTCAACCTACGCGAAGGAATCACCGCCGAGCAAGACACCCTTCCCGACCGGTTCTTCACCGACCCGATCGACGACGGCCGCCACCGCGGTATCGCGATCAACCGAGAAGCCTTCGATGACGCAGTAGCCCTCTACTATAGGTTGGTTGGCTGGGACAGCAACGGCATACCTACACCGACCGCTCTGATCGAAGTGGGTCTCGGTACGCATCTTGCAGGCGTATAGGCGGCATGACTTACCCACCGCTGCAACGATTTCGAGGCGCGAGCACAAACGTCGCCGCCAGTCGACAACACTGTATCCGCGGGGCGCTGCCGCTGGCCACAACGGCTTGGGGAATCAGCCAGAAGTTGCCGCCGGAAACCGTACGTGCGACGACGGCGCCGTCGTCAGACATTCTCCGCAACCCGTCCTCCATCTGTCGGGTTCTCGCGTTCATGGCCAAGAGATCCACAGCAGCTAACTAACTCGCAACTGGGGCACACAGCTTGCAGTTCAGGCCCGGCCGTCGTTCAGCAGGACCCGGGCGGCCTCTGAGTACCGGATGGCCGTTCCGTGAGATAGTCCGAAGACGGCGGCAAGGTGGAGTGGATCCGGTCCGTGTGTGATGGCTTCTTCGAGTCGGCGATCGACGCTCAGCTTTCCGAGCGTGGCCTTCAGCCCACCGAAGAGTTGAGTGACCGTGTAGTCGCTCACCGGTCGGGCGTCGTTGGCTGTTACGGAGGTCACCAGTAGGTGGCGGTTCGCGGTGTACGGCCAAGTTCTTCTTCGATAGTCGAGGTATTGAATGAGTATTCGGTGCGTCAGCTCATCAATACGGCGGGTGTGTCCCTTGATCGTCATTCGTCGTGCGCCCAAGTCAATGTCATCAAGTCGCAGGTTCCGGATGTCCGCTGGCCGGGCTGCGTGGACGGCAGCGAGAACCAGCGCGATGCGATGCTGGGGAGTGGTGGCGGCCACGACGGCTTCTCGGTAATCGTCAGCGTCAACCGGCAGCAGTGCGGCCGGGGCCACGCGGCCGGGGCGCAAGCGGATGGTCGGATTGGCGAAGATCCGTTTCTCACGCTTGAGGTATCGAAACAGCGAGCGCAAGACCACCAAGGTATGGCTGCGACGGTTCGCGGGAAGGCCGTCGACGACTACGCAAATGTCGTCGTTGGTGACCTCCCGTAGATTGCCATAGCGCTTTGACCAATCGCGCAGGATAGGGGCAGCTACCCGGCAGTACTCGTTGGCGGTTCCAGGCTGGCGTGGTTTCGAACGGCGGGAACCACGTCGCAGGTGTCGCAGCCAGTCGAGCACGTCGTCTTTGATTCCATCCGAGATGTCGGTGAGTCGGCGATGCCAGTTCAGTTCTGCGACATCGGGTCGGTCATCGAGGAGCAGACCGGCATCATCAAGGACGGCGGCTACGCGGGTGACGCTGATGCCCTTGAGCGCGGCAAGCGGCTCTAGCTCCGAGTAGCGGACGCGCTCGTCGGGCGGACGACACGCTAACGCCATCATGAGGCCGCGCCGGACATCGTAGGTCAGTCGCTGCGACCAGCCGTGGGATTCGGCGATACGGTCGGCCGTGCGCATGGCGAGTGTGATGTGGGGTTCTCGCACGGCGTCTGCCGCCCACTGCGAGTGTGGCGGCCGCTCGAACTTGCTGAGGTCGCGACAGGTTTCGAAAAGGCTGTATTGGCCAGCGCCCTCGGCTGGCCGGAACGACGTCGGCGGTGCGACTGTTCGGCGCACTTCGGGCTCCGAATCACGGGAGCAGTGGTAGTGAATCCGCAAGGCTTGCAACATGTCCGCGAAGAACAGCTGGTGGCTGTCGATGGTTTCCAGGACGGGAAGAAGTGATCGTCCATGCCCCGGCCGTTCCCTGTTTCGGCGGCTTGCCTCGCTCCAGCACATTCGGCAGTAACCCTTGAGCCGGTGCCGTAGTCGCCCACACGCAGCGCACTGGCCCCGGTAGTCGTGATGTTTGCGGTTGAAGCTGTAGCAGGCAGCGCAGCGCGGAAACCACCGCAGCGGTCCCCAGGCGTGGCAGTCGACACAACTACCGGTTTTCAACGTTGTCACGCAATCGAGGCGTTACTCGGGAGGCAGCGTGCGGCCACTCGGTGGGCGTGGCCGCACAACCGGCCGGCGCTCGTCGCCTACCGCCGTGGCCACATCACTTGCCGGCGCATTGCCGGGCGCTGTGATCGAAGAGTCACGCAAGAGCAGTTCTTCAGGCCCGCAGTCAAGCACCGAGCAGATGATATCGAGGTCGTCGAGCTTGATGCTGTGCGGCTGCCCTGACCATAGTCCCGACATCTTGCCTGCGCTGATGGCCAGCCCGTGGTCACGCAGAAGTCGTTGGAGCTCACTGGCTTTCCAGATTCCGCGGTTGGCGGCGGCGAGACGCAAGTTCCACTTCATCATGGTAAGAGTCCTTCCAGTCGACTCGCGGCGCGTTGTTGCCCCTTGAGCCAGGCGTCTTCAATGTGCTCTCGATGGACGTGCACATAGCGCATCGTGGTGGCGACCCACTGATGGCCGAGAAGTTCTTGGATCGCAACCAGGTCCATCCCTGAGCGATAGACCTCAGAGGCGCAGTAATGGCGGAGCACATGGGGAGTGAGTCGCCCCTTCCACTGCGGTAGATGCCGTTCGACTGCCTGGCTCAGCGCTGCCCGGAGCGGCTCCCGGGAAACGCGGATGTGGGATCCATCAGGGTGGTGGCGTTCCGAGGGGAACAAGGGCGTTCCAGGTTGGTCCCATCCGTCTCCGAAATGCCCCCAGACATCCTCGACGTACCATCGCAGAGTCCGGTCGGCGCCGTTGATTAAAGGAACGACGCGCTGTTTGGGCCCGCGCCCTCGCGAGCCCTTTCCGCGGCGGACGTGCAATTTTCCGAAGCGACCGAGTTCCCACCTGATGTCGTCGAGATCCAGGTAACAACACTCGTTGATACGCAGCCCTATCCGCATCATCAGTTGTGCTGCGGCGTAACTCCTAGCCATAGGTGCGAACTTGCGACACTGCACCAAGTCGCTACGCCATCCCGCGAAGAGCGTGTTGATCTCAGCTTCCGACGGGGGTATCCGGATCGAGGTGGCGGGACCACTAGCCGGCCGATTCATTTCGTCGACCGGGCATTCGACCACGATGCCGGTGAGGTTGTAGATCTCGGCCTTGTGCCGCAACTCTAGGTAGTCGAAGAACAGCGACAGGGTGCCCGCTTTCCCGTGCCGAGTGGCTGGCGCCGAGTTCCGCAGAACCTTGCCCAGATACTCGTCCGCGTGGCGGGGCTGCAATTCCCATAGCGGCGCTCCGAACCAGTCGCGGATCTGCTCGAGGTCAACGAGATCATTGCCGATGCTGGTGTCGGCCATGCCCGCCGCCGCGCGAGCCAACACGAAGCCGGCCATCACATCGGTCTCGAACTCTGCCAACTCCTCGGCCGTCGCCTCGCGCCGAAGCCCGCGCAGATCTCGTACAGCAGCTAGCGCCACCCTGCATCCCTCACTTCACCAATCCAGTAGAAGGATCAGGATAGTGCACAAATATTCACAATTCCCGAATTTCAGTCACTATCGCGGAGAGAACGGTCCGCGTCGACATTTGGCGCTGATCAGGAGTTAATTGCGGCTGGCAACGATCGCGACGACATCAGGGGAACCTGAGGCAACTAAGTCAAGGGGGTAGCGGCCGGTTCGGGCTGCTGTGTTGTAGGCGGCGTCGCGCTCGGCGCGGCCCGTCTCGTCGAGCTCGAAGCCAACGTAATGCTGGTAAGGCTGCCCGCCGGTCAGTCGGGCGATCACCGGGTCGAGGACCGCGCCCTTGGCTCGGGCGCTGCATTTGCGGGCACCGCCGCGCTGCGGCAGGGTGCCGGCGGTGAGCATCTCCGTCGACAGCGCGTAGGCCCCCTCGACGAAGAGTCGGTCCGGTTCGGTGGTGTCGCTGAAGGTGGTGATGCCCTCGCCGGCGGCGGTGGTGAGCAGCTGGTGGCGGCCGACCTGGACGAACCGGACCCGGTGGCGGCGCAGCTCGGGGAGCACGTACCGCTCGACGTCGGCCCCGGTGGCACTGAACTCGTCTCCGGTCATGGCGGTGATGACCACCAGGTCGGACAGGTCGAAGTCGCGGCTGGACGGGTCGGTGAGCCAGCGCAGTAGGACCGCCGTGCTGTCCAATCCGAGACCGTAGGACAGCACATGCCGGGGGTGCCGGCG
The DNA here is from genome assembly GCF_001984215.1 of Mycobacterium sp. MS1601. Taxonomy (NCBI): domain Bacteria; kingdom Bacillati; phylum Actinomycetota; class Actinomycetes; order Mycobacteriales; family Mycobacteriaceae; genus Mycobacterium; species Mycobacterium sp. MS1601. Next base: position 147,471 of record NZ_CP019422.1, on the reverse strand, counting down.
TGTGCTGGTGTCGGCGCCGAAGAGACTGGCCTGGCCATGGTGTGTCTGGGTGCTCATCGTGGGTACTCCCGCCCGTTCTTTTGCCTTCTGGCGCTAAAGATTTGGGCCGGTAGAGGGCCGTGGAGTGCAAAGGTCCGGGCGGGGCAGGTCCCGGGTGAGCGCAGCGAACGTTTGTGGGGGAGCTGCCCCGAGCCTGTGGGCCGGAGCGCAGCGCAGCCGTGGCCTTGCGCGGAGCGGACCGCCGGCCACAATCGGAGGGCCAGAAAGGCAGAACCACAGGCAAGGCCCGGGGCGTGTGTCGGGTACGGGCCAGCCGCCGGCACGGCAGTGCCATCTCCCCGACTGGAGTGCAGCTGGTGTGAGTGGGGGAAATCTCTGCAGATCAGAGGCGCCGCGCTCACTTAGGATCGCTGTTATGCCTGTGCAAGTTGATGCGACTCACCTGAGCAAGGTGATAACCGAAGTTCGCGACCTCGCCGAGACCGTCCGCACGTACGGCAGCGGCGCCGACTCGACGATCGCCTTTGGGATCCCGGCGGCCCTGCACGTCATTGCGGCCCGGCTCGAATCGGAAATGCGCAGTTGGGCCCAGACTGAAGGCACGCTTGCCCGGCTGTTCGACGAGCAGCAAGGCGGCAAAGCCATCAGGTTTCCTGAGCTACGGGCGGTGCTGACCTACGTGACGCCGTCGCCGGTGAGCCGCGATGTCCAACTGGCCGAGTTGCGCGGCGCCGGCACCCGACTGCGCGCCCTGGCCGGTGAGCTCGACGCGAATATGAAAACCCAGTCGTCACCGAAATTCGTCGAGCTTCTCCAAGAACAGGCGGCGGCGGTCATGGAGTTCGCCGATGGTCTCGGCTAAGCCGGCGGGCATGCAATGAGCCGCCGCAAAGCGACCCCGTGGGCGGCACCGGGCCTGCCCGATATTCGCCGGCAGTGGTGCAACGCTCTGGACAGCCTTGTCGACCACCAATCCAGCGCCCTTGCAGAACCGTCCGAGGCCTTGGGAGCTGCGGGGGAGAGCCTTCGGAGGTTGAAGCGGTTGCAGGCGAAGCTGGCCGAGTCGTTGAGCCAGATGAGCGGCGAGGCCGATGTCATCAAACGTGCTGAGCTGTACTGGGTTTCGCGCGACATGGTTGACGTCGCGCTCGATGCCGCCGACTCCCTTCCGGAGTGGACGCCCGCTGTCGCCGCGCCGGCTCCGACCGGGCTGTTGTGTTGGGCAAAGCCGGCCGGAAGTGTGCCATGGAATGCGTTAAGCCCCAACGATCCCACCGAGGTTTCGTGGGACGGGGTGTGGTGGTGGTCTCGCCCCGACGGGGTGCTGCAAATTCAGCCGTTGTCACGGTTGGCTAAGAACCCTGAACTGCTGGCCCCCTACGGGGTGTCTTCGCCACTGTGGGTGACCAACCCGACGCTGCTGCTGCAGCCGTTGGTGCCGCGCACCGCTGAGGTGGCCCGATCGGCTGAGGCGTCGCCGTTGGTGAGTGTCGTCGGGGCGGCCTGGCTCCTGATGGGCCAACCCACCGTCGCCTCCACTCGCGTCCTCGGCAGTGCACCGTCGACGCAGACTGAGGAATCGTCTCGTGCGGCTGCGGACCCGAACCGGGTGAGCATCATTGAGTTGCGGCGACCCATGAGCCCGCCTGGGGAACGCGATGGTTCATTGGGTGACCGTCAGTACCGACACCGGTGGTGGGTGGGAGGTCATTGGCGTCAGCAGGCGTGTGGGCCCAATCATGCCGATCGGCGCCCGAAGTGGATCGCCCCGTACGTCAAGGGTCCAGAAGGCGCCCCACTCAAGACCGACCGCGTTCACGTGTGGCGCCGCTGAGGACAGCCGAACCCCGGGGGCGGAACAACAACAACCTTTCGTAGCTGATCGCGTTGTGTGGGGTGTGGGAACCGAGGAGTGAGTATGCCTGGCAGGGTTGAATGGTCGGAACTTGGTGGCGATGAGGCTGAGACGGTCGTGGCCAACTTGCTTTATAGCGAGCGTAGGTCTTCGACCCGGGTCCGCCCATCGCGTGGTGACTTCGGCATCGACGTGCTAGACCCGAGCAAACGCGAAGCTGGCAAGTACGACGTCTATCAGATCAAGCGCTACGCGAAGACGCTCACTGCCTCGCAAAAGAAGGAGATAGAGAAGTCGTTCCGGCGGGTGCTGGTAGGTCTGGTCCGCAGAGAACCGCCCGTGCCGCTGGGGGATTGGTACCTGATCGCGCCAGTCGACAATACCGTCGACAATCAGCTCGACTGGTTTCATTCCATGCCCGATAACGTCATTAACGAGATGTTCGAGGATGCCGAGCTCGCGCTGAACGAGGACGAAAAGCAACGCATTACCGCGTGGCGTAACGCCCCTGAGCGAGTCATCAAGTGGGAAGGGCGCGCATTTTGCGAGACGCTGGCCGGTGAATACCCCTACGTCATTGACTATTACCTGCACGGTGGCGCCGCGCGTCTCCGCTCGGCGGTGGCTGAGATGTCAGCGATCCTGCGGCGCGACGTATCGGCGGGAGAAGCATTGAGTACGGGAACCGCTGATGACGTGGCGCTCGTCACACCAGCCGAAATTTCTTCGCATCTCGACCGGATATTCAAGGTGCTCGACACTGACCCACACTTTAGATACGAGTTCAGCATTGACCTCGAACCCGGTGAGATTACGCGCCGTGACGGCATGATTGCAGCCACGCAAGAGATCCAACCCGACGGCCGAACACTTACTTTCCGTGTGTACCAACGTTTCTCCGAGTCGCAGCGTGAACGACCGATCCCATTTCGGCTGCGGTTCGCAGCCGAGGATGCGGCCTTCGATGAAGACGCTTACGACAGTTGGCGTAAGTACGGAACGCCGTTGAGTGTGCCGGCCGAGGTCGACATTGATCTGCCCGGGGGTCTGGGGGCTCCGCTGTCCGGGGGGCTCACCGAGGTACTCCTTCAGAGCCAGGGCGAAGACTATGCTGCACGTTTCCGCGTCCGCAGGTCCGACGGAACATACAGCCCCACACTGCCCTTCTCGATCACTGCTAGGACCGGCCCCGAGCAGACCGGCGTGTGGGAGTCGGGCACTGATGAGTCGGGTTATCTGACGTTTGACACTCGTACGGATCTCGAAACACGTTCCGGCACATGGGGTTTCACCAGGGCGCGAATCGTCGGTGAGGAGATCGATGCAGTCCTACCCTGTATCGAGTTCCTCCAGAGCATCGCCACTGGCAACGTTTTGGAGGTCGCTCAGCGAGTCGGCCCGTTCGTCGACTACCGTGAGATCCCTTCTCATGAGGCCGCCTTCCCTGACGATGTCATGGTCTATCTGCGGGCACTGTCTGTCATTCAGACTTCGACGTCTACGCCAGTCCTTATCCCGGATTTGACGACTGTTAGCGCCGCTGATGCTCGCGACGTAGCCGAGGCCGCGGCACTGATCGGTGGTCAGACCGTATTCGGGGACTGGGCATCAATCCGGTTCAAGGACGATGCATCCTCGCCGACAGTAGGACCAAACCTAGAGGAGCGTGAGGTCAGTCTTGACGACCACTATGAGGTCCAGATCATCGAACCGTTGATCGTGAAGATCGGCAACCAAGAGTTGACGCTCGGTGCTGTCGAAAGGCGCTTGCTGTCAGTGGGTTACGAGGTCGACGATGGCGAGATCGTCGGCCGACCGCTCACCAATGACACCGCTTACCGCCGATACTTAAGAGGCCTGCCTGCGCCCGACCGAAACAGCCGGCCGGTGAAGGGAAAGTACCTCGGCACTCGGGCGGAGGCGTTTGACGAGCAACAGTAATGCCCGATCAATAGGCCAGTCTGCTGCGGGAAGCGGCAGTAACAGTGACGCGCTGCCACCGGTGAGTACCGTCGAAGCGTGACCCGCGCTTCGTTGTTCCCCGACCGCCTCGTGGCCCCTGCGCCCATGTTGGCGACGCTGGGCCAGGCCCCGCACGGCGGTCAGTTTGCTGTAGAAGTGAAGTTTGATGGCCAGCGGGGAATGTTGACTGTAGATCCCCGGGTGCGGGTGACGTCCCGCAATGGGGCGGACATCACCGAAACCTTCCCCGAGTTGTCCGCGGTCGCAGCTGCAGTCGGTGGCCGTCGAATGATCCTCGACGGTGAGATCGTCGCCGTCGACGAGCACGGGCGCCCGTCGTTTAGACGGCTCCAGCGGCGGTGGCCTCAGCAGCGTCGGCCCAGCGGGCAGCTCGTGCGTGAGGTGCCCACGCGATATCTCGCCTTCGATGTGGTCAACATCGACGGCGAAGACATCACGCACTGGCCTTACCGGGAGCGCCGCGAGCTGATGGACACACTGATGGTGGTGAAGCGTTCGCCAGCACTGACGGTGCCAAGGCACTGGACCGATGTCGCTCCTGCGGACATGCTCGCTATCTGCGCTGATCAGCACCACGAGGGCATTGTGTGTAAGCGACTGGATTCGCCATACCGGTCGGGCCGATCCCGGGACTGGATCAAATGCCCAGTGCGCGCGACAACCGAGGCGGTGGTCGTGGGGGCGTTCGCCGGCCGTCGCGGTGAGGTTGGGGCCCTGATCCTGGCCGCCCACGACGAGGCGGGACGCCTCGTGCTGTTGGGTCAGGTGGGCACGGGTTTTAGCGGTGCCGAACGTCGCCGTCTGGCCACACTGTTGGCCGGGACCGAGGTTGCCGCGCCGCCGGTGGCGGAGGGGGCGTCGATGTCGGGGGTCCAGTGGTTCAAGCCGCGGTATGTCGGTGAAGTTGCCTACCGCGAGTATCACGCGGGCAAAGGTCTGCGCCACGCGTCGTGGAAGGGACTCCGTACTGCGCCCGTGTCGGGGGTATGTTTGCCGCGCGATGCCGGCGCGGCGCCCGGCTGATTACGAGTGGGTGCCCCACCAGGCGTAGAGCTGGTCCAGCCGAGGGTCGGTGGGGCCACCGGATTGCACGTCGGCGATGAGCCGTTGCGCGTCGTTGGTCCACACCACGCGCGGGCGCCCATTGTTCAGCCCGCACAGCACGGTTCCGCGGGTGACGGCGGGGGTGTCGTTGCGTCGCCACGGGCCGGGGGACTGAATGTTTCCGGGGCAGACCACCACTGTCGTGGATTCGACGAGCTGGTCGAACGTGGTGCGCAGCGCTTCGGGTCCGGCGGCCAGGGTGTAGGTGGCGCTGCGGGGTCCACCAGGGTCGGTGTTTGGTCCGCAGGTGATCACCGTCGCGCCATCAGGGGATGGTGCTGGGGTGCATGCTTCGGCGGGATAGCCGGACGGGAGCAGCCGCCGGAGATCTTGCAGCGCTGCGGGCGGGGCCGCGGTGGTCGTCGGTGGCGCCGCCGTGGGGGCGGTGTCGGGCGGGTCGGAGCCGCGTCCGATAAGCCACACCGACAGGGCGACGATGAGCACGCCGGCGACTGCCAGCGCCGCGATCAGCTGGCGCCGTTGTGAGACGGCACGGGTGTGGGGGAGCAGGCTGATGAAATCCGCTGCTGCGCCGTGGGACTCGGCCCTGCCTAGCTCAGTGTGGGGTGGCGGCTCGTCGCGATCGGCGGGCAGCGCTCCTGGCGCCGAGGGCGGGGGAGGGTGAATGCCGCGCTGGCCGCGGCCGCGAAGTCGCCGGCGGTGGGGTAGCGGTCAGCGGGATTCTTGGCCAGCGCCTTGGCGATCACGCTGTCTAGTTGTGGTGAGGCCCAGCTGAGCCTGTCGGACAATCGGGGCGGGGTGGTGTCCAGATGAGCTTTCACTGTGGCGCCGACCCCGGCGTCTGTCGGGTAGGGGTGTTCTCCAGTCAGCAGCCGAAAGAGCGTGCATGCGAGGGCGTAGACGTCGGCGCGTCCGTCCAAAGCTGCTGTCCCGGTGATGACTTCGGGCGCGCTGTAGGCCAGGGTGGCACTCATGGGCCCGTCGCCAGTTCCGCGGCTGTGGGGGACAGGGCGGCACCGAAGTCGGTGAGCACGACGCGGTCGAGACCGCCCGGCAGTTTCTGGGCGGCGATCAGGAAGTTCGAGGGTTTGATGTCTTGGTGCACGACCCCGTGGGAGTGCGCGTAGTCCAGGGCTCTGGCGACCTCGGTAATGATGTGGACTGCCCGCTCGGGTGTCATCTGTCCGTCGTGCAGCGCAGTCTCGGCGTTGGTTCCCTCGACGTACTCCATGGCGATCCACAGTTGGCCGGTGTCCGTCTCGCCGCGGCTGAACACGCGCACGATGTTGGGATGTTCGAGCCCGGCGGTGATGTCGGCTTCGTGGAGGAACTGGGCGCGAACGTGGTCGCCGTTGGCGTGCTCGGGTTGAAGCACTTTGAGCACTTCCCGGCGCGGCAGGGTGGGACTGTGCACCAGGTAGACCGTCGCCATCGCCGTGACGGCCAGGACCCGCTCGACGCGGTATCCGGCGATGTTGGTGGGCGGTGTGGGCTGGCCCTCTGGTGCGGTCATGGCGACGCCTTCCCTGCCGAACGGTGACGGCTGCGCACGTGTGTGCTCATAGGCGGAGCCGTTCGACGGCTTGTCCGGTGACTTGCGCGATCAGGTCGAAGTCCGTGTCGAGGGCAAGCACGGTTAGGCCGGCCATCTCAGCGACCGCGGCCACAAGCAGATCCGGGATCGCCGGGGCGCGGTGCAGCCCACGGTCGGCCAGCTGGAGCTGCACGCCCACGGCGCGGTCCTCGGCGGCTGGGGTCAGGTACTCGAGCGGCATCAATGCCAGCGGCGGTGCGCCTGATTCGCTGCGGGCCTGCGATCCGTTCCGGAACGAGTAGCCGATCTGTAGGCGGGTGACGGTGCTCATGCGCACGAGGCCGCGTTCGATGCGCTCGACCCAGGCCTGGGCGTCTGGGGAGGCCACCAGTTGCGTGTAGGCCGACTTGTCGATGAGCCAGTTGGTCACCGCCACGCGGCGTCCATGATGTCGGGATCGTCGAGGTCGGTGGCCGCCGCGGCGGCGCGGCGTAGATCGTCGACAGTCATGGTCCGCGTGGGGGCGCTCACTGAACCTTCGGTCTCGAATCTGGTTCGCAGATACTCTTGGCGCGAGACACCGCGGGCGGCTGCGTCGGCGTCGATACGCGCGATCGCCGCGTCGGACAGTCCGCGGATCAGCACATCGCCCATCGCGCATGACCTCCTGATATCATCGTTATCAGTTTACAGGGTGTTTAGCTGGCCCCTGCCGCGACACTCATGTCGAACTGAGATCTGCCCCGGCCGCGCTGACTCCTGCTGTCACCAGGGCTCTGCATGCCCGATAATTGGTGGCGTGACCATTCAGCTTGAGGCGGCCCAGGCGCTGGCGGTGGTCGAACGCGCCCGCTCGCTGTTCGGTACGCCCGGGCCTGTGGCGACGTCGGGAGCTCCTCTTCAGACGGCTGCGGAATCTGTCAGCGGCGCGGGCCAGCAGATGTCGGGCCTGTCTGGTCAGCTCGTCGATCGGCATGCGTCGGTGGTACAGCAGCAGAACCGGGAGCTGGTCACCGCCGGCCGTACCGACTCCACCTTGGAAGCTCGATTGGCCAGCGCAGCGCAGATCACCGAGGGCGGGGCGCGCCAAATGGACACGATTGTCGCCCAGACACGCTCGATCGCCGAGGTGGCTGGATCGGCTCGCACGCCTGCGGCAGAGATGATGGTGCTCAAGGCCCTGCGGACGCAGGTCGCCCGCGCCCAGTCTGTGGTGGCCTCTACTCAGCAGCAGTCCGGCCAGGCCGCCGGCGAGGTGAGAGCGCTCAGCTACGGCTCCGGTGAGTTGCCCCAGGCTCCGGCCGACCTTCCTACCGACAAGCCGGGGGAGGACCCACCGCACGGTGAAGATCCGCGGTACTGGCTCGATGTCACCAAGTTGACCTACGTGGGTGACGGCGAGCTCGCGCCGCCGAACTACAAGCAGGTGGGTCCCAACCTCTGGTATCCAGATCCTGAGGGCGGCCTGGGGTATGTGCCGCCCCCTCCGCCGGCGAAGTATCCCCTCGATCTGAGTGACGTTCGGGTGATCGACCCCGACTCCGGTGCGCTCTTCCCGCCGGGCTACCAGCAGGTCGCGCCGGGAATTGGTGTCCCACACCCTGATTCCTATTACGGTGCGCAGCCGCCGTGGCCCAAGCCGCAGCAGCCCATTGATATCCGCGACGTGGTTGAAATAGCGCCAGATCAGCTTGCCCCGTGGGGTTACGTGGAGTACATGCCCGGGTGGTGGGTTCCCGATCCGTCCAGGCCCTAGCGAGGAAGCCACGGGGTTCGGGTTCGTAGTGTCAGATCAATCGCGGTCGGCCCTGGTGGTCCTCGACGATGCAGCGTTCGCGGCGCAGTAGCGCGTCCAGAAGGGCGTTGATATGCGCGACGGCGCGGTCGTCGAGGCGGACGGGCCCGTAGATGAAAACATGACCGGCACCGGCGGTCAGTCCGACAGACTCCGGATCACCACCGGCGCGTACATGCATCTCCCAGTGAATACGCGATCCGACATCATCGGCGCGCGCATCGAGCAAGGCAAGACTGCTCACTGAAACCCCCACCGGAAGATCGTAAGGGCACCTCAATAGGTTGCTGAGCAACAATTTTCGCTGCGCACCCGCTACCGCGCTACGCAGGACGGTGGGTCGTGTGGTGACGCGCTCGGGCGTGCTGACCAAGAGATTGACCACGGTGTCGCAAACGCGCCCTAGCATCAGCGCCATGCTTGGTTTCTGGGTTATCGCGTGGGCCGGATCGCTTCTCTTCGCGGCGTTGGCTGTTGAGACGTACGTGAAGCGTCGATGGCCATCCCGCAGCACACTGGGACTGGGCGCGGTCGTTGGGCTCAGCGCCATCCTGTTCGCGTTCGTTGGTATCGGCGCCCTCGTCGAAGGCGCCCTTCACCGTGCGGCGTGGCTGCGCGACGACGAGATGGCGCTATGGGTCGGAGTCCTGTGCCTCTGGTCCATCTTCGTGTTTGGCGCCCTTCGAGCGATCCCCTGGGTGGTCGCGCGGCGCGAGTGAAGATGACACGGCACTTCTAGCTAGCGTGCTGGCCGGAACACTGAAATGTCTAGCAGCGCAGCAGAACTGAGACCCAGGTTAACCACCAGCTCGAACAGTGAACACCTCATCGGCGACGCCTGCTAGGGCGGCGCGCGCATCGTCGAGATAGGTGAACATCGTCGCCCGCCCGACGAGGGCCGGATGACCGGGGATTCCCGCGAGGCCGACGTCGAGCCAGTCGCGGTCGAGCCGGTCGGCCGACACCAATTGACGACCAGGCCGGCCGGCGCCGTCGAGGGCAGAAGCGACCGCCATGCCTGAATTCGTCGGCAGCATCGTATGGATGACCTCGGCCACCGCCCAGGCGCGTAGTCGCGAGACTGGCATGAGGTCGTCGACGGTCGCGGCCACCACCGGCAGAACGGTGAATATTGGCATGCCGTCGAAGAATTCGATGTGCTCGTCGAGCGCCGCCTCAAGTTCTCCGCCGTTGAACAGCTCTCCGAAACGGGCCTCCCGAGTGCCCAACTGGGCGAGACGGTCAGCGACCGGCTGGCGGCTCTGTCCGAGCTGCACCAGCACGAAGTCCACCGCGCCAACCGTCACCGCGGGGGAGGCAGCCACCTCGGCGGCCAGATCGGTCATTCGTATCTCTGCGCGCCAATCGCGACACCAACTGACCGTGGCGGCGTCGAGGCTTTCGAAGTGCAGCACCGGCAGGCTCAGCTCCGCGGCGCCCCGCCGCGCCACGTGCGGCCGGCGTAGGTACTCGTCGAGGTCAATAGCAGCTGGTGCGCTCATCTGGTTGCACAGTCCGTGGCAGTGGTCGGCATCCTCAATTCGTCACGGTGACGAAATAACGCTACTGGCCCGCAGTAGATGTAGTGCGGTCGACGGGGGACGTGACTGGCACCCCAGTAGAGAACGCCTGAAATTTCACTCGATCGCTGCCGGGCATCATTCGTGCCGGGCGGATGCACTGTCGGTGGCCGCAGGCCCATTCCGCGGCCGGCGCGCTCTTGACGCACGCTATCGACCGAGGTGATCACCGCCGTGACGCTACCGGGCCAACCCCCGACACTGCTTGTCCGGCTCACGCACCCTGTTGGCAACTCTGGCAGCTGCTTAAGAACGCAGCCGTGAATATTGTTGTGTCACAACGCATTTCGCCGATAAACGAGATTATGTCAGGTTAAGGCCGAATGTGTTGCGTGCCGATAGTTTTGAGGCGTTGATAACCGCCGCTAGTCCCTCACCTAGTAACAAGGGCGTTCTCACGGGCGAAGCCGGTTGGGTTGCACTCGCGGCGCCGTTCATCACCATCGCCAACCGCCGGCAGCGGTCAGGTTCTCAGCAGTCCCGCTCGTGTCCGCAAGTTGGTCGGGGTGGCCCCGCCGTCGACGGCGCTGAACACCCGCTTAGAGACGTCGATGCGCGGACAAGGACGCGGGCGGCCGATGAAGCGAATACGTCGTGATAACCGTAAGGGTTGAATGCTGCAGTTAGAGAAGCCCGTGTCTGCGCCAGGTGGCCTCCGCGGCCGGGTGGAACGGAATGGGTATCGGTGCGTCGATGGTGTCGGTGACCATGTCTTCCAGCGGCAGGGTCGGTCCGCCCTGCCAACCGGTGCGCTCCCGTGCGGCGACCAGCGCCTCGCAGAACTTCGCCACCACGGCGTGATCGGCGTCGGCGCGGGTGAAAACCAGAAATCCGCTGAAGTCGACCGTGTCGACATCGGCGTCAAGCGTCGGGTAGCGGGTCCTTCCGCAGAGTGCCGGACCGGTAGCCTGCCGCATCCAACCGTGACATGTCGTCCTCGGACAGGCTCAGGAAGCGCAGCCCGGCGTTGTTGGCCGGTTCGACCCAGTTGTAAACGCCTTCATCGAAGATTGCGTCGATGGCGCCGTTGCGTAGGAGCTGCGTACGCACAGACTTGTGCGGCAGCCCGTCGTCATAACTCACCTGACCGCCCCAAGACCGGATGTCGTCGAGGGAGATCCCGACTGACGCCAGCACGTCATCGAGCACCAGGTGCACGCTGTGGGTGGGACGGCTCCCGCGCAGGGACACCCGCAACGGCGGTTTCGCCTCCGCGAGGTCGCCCAGCGAGTGCAGACCGAGTTCGGCGGGCACGGCCAGGCCAAGCTGATCGTAGGACGGCACGGTGGCGATCGCGGCCAGCTCGTCGCCACGAGCACCGGGCAGTCGCAGTAGCGCTGACCGGACCGCAGTGGCCGGGTTGAGAATTGCGAAGTGACTGGCGCCGGTGAGCACGGCCGCCACGCCTTCGATGCCGTCGCTGGCGAACAGCGCCGTACGCCATCGGTCACCGCCCCCACCAGAAAGAGAGGGACCCGCGATGCGGCCCACCCGAGCAGCAACACTGAACGCCCTCACGGTGGCGCTCATCCCGATCGCCAGCCTGCCCGCGCCAAGCCAGGCCGGCGCGTACACCGTCGCCGCCGGCGACGAGATCGCCGTGCACTCGAAACACCGGGTCCACCACCTGCACGCAGGGCTACGCCTTTCGCGCACCGCGCTGAGCTCACACAGAGCCTTGCAAAAGATGACTGAGCCATGAAATCCCATTCACATACGTGACTGAGTTGATGCGAGCACGCATCGCGGCTGTTACGAGAAGATTCTGGTACACCCTCGTGCGACGGTTCGGAGCCAGATGTCGAGCGCAACTTTGATCACTCCGGACCGTTTGCCCCGGACAGCAGCACGTTGTGACCGTTCCAAAGAAGTCCGGTTTCGCCGGCCCGGGTGTCCGACTCGAGACACTAGTACGTGCTTGCAGGCGGTGGGGCCGTCGTCGCTGACAGCCGCGGATCTGGTAGCGGACTGGCATCACTCTGCATCTCCTTGACCTCGCTCCGGAAGATGCGCAACGACTTCCCCAACGCACGGGCCGAGTCCGGCAAGCGCTTCGCGCCGAACAGCAGGATCACGACGACAGCCAGAATTGCCCAGTGCCATGGACTCAGTGCGCCCATTTTGATCTCCTTCAGACGAGCTCGTGTGACCACCCCGGCCCACCACACGAATGCAGAATCACGAATTTTGAATATTAACAACATGAATCAACACGTTGAGCTTGAGACCGATACCGTCGTCGCCGACCGTGAACCGGCTCGCCAGATCCGCTGCGACACCACCCTCGCCGGGATCGTGGCGTACCGGAGCGACCATCAGCTACTCGCTGAGGTTCAGAACCGCACAGATGACGATCCCATCAAATAGCGCCGTAACCGCGGCAATTCAGTGGGTTCGACATCATTCACTACACCGACAGCGCGCCAGTTGTCGCCTCGCCTTTCACCGTTCCGCCCATATCGGACAGTCGGTTACTCAGCGCATCACGTCGATCACTGCACTGAAGTCCTTGTCGGAGTGCTGCGCATTGAATCGTGCGTAGATTTCGGCCGCCAAAGTACCCAGTGGCGCCTTGGTGCCGGCCAAGGACACGGCGTCCATCGCCAAGCCCAGATCCTTGTGCATCAGTGCAGTCGCGAATCCCGGTTTGAAGTCGTTGTTGGCGGGCGAGGTTGGCACCGGCCCCGGCACCGGGCAGTTAATACTCACGGACCAACAATTGCTGGTCGCTCCCGTCACCACGTCATACAAGGACTGAGCTGAGAGTCCCAGTTTCTCAGCGAGGACGAATGCCTCGCCGACCGCGATCTGTTGCACGGCCAGCATCATATTGTTGCACAGCTTGGCAGCCTGTCCGGTGCCTGACTCGCCCGTGTGGATGATCTTGCCCGCCATCGGATCCAGCACCGATCGAGCTCGTTCAACGGCGTCGGTCTCCCCTCCGGCCATGAACGCCAACGTTCCCGCAGTGGCGCCGTTGACGCCACCCGACACCGGAGCATCGATCTGTTGAAAACCAGCTTTCGACGCACTGTCGTGGATTTCGCGCGCGTCCGCGACCGAGATCGTCGAAGTGTCGATGAACAGTGCGCCCGGCTTCGCCGCGGGGAGAATCTCCGCGTAGCAGGCCTTGACCACGGCACCGTTGGGCAACGATGTGATCACCACGTCTGCGTCGGCAACAGCGTCGGTACCCTTTTCAAAGACAGTCGCGCCCTTGCATTCTGCCGCGGCTCTCAACGCCGGAACCAGGTCGAAGCCGCGAACCGCGAACCCTGCGGCCAGCAAGTTGGCCGCCATCGGTCCACCCATGTTGCCGAGCCCGAGGAATGCAATTGTCGTCATTTACAACGCCTTTCATCACTTCTGATCAGGGTTCATCTGCGAAGCCAGTGATCGAACTGCGCCTCGTCGGCCTCTCGGCCACGCTGGCGAGGCCAGCCGGAATGTGGCATGTCGCCCGATCTACGTTAATTGTGAACGACTGCACTTTATCCGCTTTTGAACGACGATCTTAGACATCCCCAGAATTCGCATAACGCTCAAACTATGCAGAATATTCAATTCGTGGCCTGCACTTCATGGCTCGGTCACCCGCAAATGGATCACGAGGAGCCAGCGCCTTCACGGCGTCCATATCTGCTCCAGCGGTGAATGACTCACGCCAGTGCGTCTCACCGGGGGCGGCTGGATGAAGTCGCTCGATCCGAACTCCACGCCACTTCACCATACAAGAATTTGCGGGTGCTGCGGGCGAGATCAAGAAGAGTGCACAGAGCATCAACAGCGAACCGCAAACAAAAACGTCGAATTACATTCAGCGGCGATGGACGTGCGGCGGGCGGAATGGGAAATGCGACCGAACCCGAAAGCGACTTGCGATCACCTCCTGTACGCGGTCAGTCCCGGCGTGTGCCGTCTCGCGGCGCGCCGCAGGATGCACACATCGAGCAACGAAACTGCGGGCGCGGCATGCTCTCCGCACAGTCCTCGGGTTTGCCGCGCGATCGCGAACCTGTCCGGAGATGTGCGACGACGCCGACCTACCGCACACGGGGCCTGTCGACCGGTGGACCGGCCCAAAGCCCTTGCTTCACGTCGGCGAAATCGTCGTTCGGCAGAGAAACCCAGACGGGACGGCCGTCCTTATCGACCAACCGAGCCCGCACTCCCTCGCAGAAGTCGCGCGTGCGCACAATGCGCGTCGCAATGTCGAGTTCCATAGAAAGACAGTTCCGTAGCCCCATCTGCTTTCCCATGGCCAGGGTGCTCATCGTGACTTCGAGGCTCTGCGGGGAGGCCGCGTCCAGAGCTGCCAGAGAGTCTTCTGCCCACTGCGTCGACAGCGCGCCCAGACGGGTGCGTATCTCTGTCACGGTGTTCGCTCCGAAACACCAGTCGATGTCGTCCCGATGAGATGCGAGACGACCGGGCGGCGCGGGGGCGGTTCCCGGCGACAAGGCCCGGAGAGCATGATCGACCGAACCTGTCCGCCGCTCGAGGGCAGAAATGACCATGCCGGCATCAGCGACCCGATGCGTTCCGAGCCCGACGTACAGCGCGTCGGCGGCATCGAGTCGGTAGCCGGTGAGTCCGAGATAGGTTCCCACGGCGCCGGGTAACCTCGACAGGAAGTAGCTGGCTCCGACGTCCGGGAGAAAGCCGATGCCGGTTTCCGGCATCGCCAGTGTTGCGCGTTCGGTCAGCACCCGGAACGCACCGTGCACCGACAATCCCAGACCACCGCCGAAGCAGATTCCATCGATCACCGAGACCAGCGGCGTATCGAGTTCCGCGAGTCGAAGATTGAGCTCATATTCTGCGGTGAAGAATTCGACGTTGTCGGCATGACGTCCTGCCAATGCATTCTGTCGGATCCTGCGGACGTCCCCACCGGCGCAGAAGGCCTTGTCACTGGAGCTGTCGAAGACCAGTACCGTACCGGCGGCCCTCTGCCACTCGTCGAGACATGCATGGAGGGCATGAACAATATCCAGCGTCAATGCGTTCAACGATTTCGGCCGGTCCAGCGTGATGCGTCCCACCGACCCGTTGCGGGTGAAGACGATTCCATCAGATTGTCCGGACATCTCGTGCCCCGCTACGACAGGCTCCCCGTTCATCGTGTCTCCAGATTCCTGACCTACACCGCACAGACGAAAGCGCCGCGATTTTCGCTCATGCACGGTGGATATTCGATGTTTCACTGCGGAATTCGCTCGGCTACCGCGCACCCTCGACCCGGGCGGTATCGAAGTGGCGAATGCGGCCGAGCTACGGACCGGAGGAAGCCTGGGTCAATCGTCGGCTCTGGCTGTCCGTCGACCACGGGATCGGCAGCCGCTAGTCGGTGGGCTCACCGGTTCAGCGTATCTGCACGTCGGCGGCCTTCCGGGCCACGAAACGTCGGAAACATCCGGTCTCCCCGACAGTTTGTCCGGAGCGCTTCACGAACAAGCGCGCTTCGCCGTGCCGGAGCCGTCGTGGCCATCGCAGAGGTCAATCCGACTTGTCCGAGGCTCAAAAACGATTAAACCCGCTGATTAGCCGTACATTTCTTCATCGTTTCCTGACCAGAAGTTCCGGCGATGCCGCACACGTGGCGTGCACCCACCGATCGTGGCCGTCCCGACCGCTCCGCCGAACTGCCGGCAGGTGGCGTAAGCGGCGCTGGCGTCCGGCGCGTTTCAGTACCCAGCCGGACTGACTATCGTCTTCAGTTCGGTCCTTGCGCTCGCCTGCAGGCCGGAGTCTTCGGGCGTCACGGCTGATGTCCTCGCCTATACCGCCGTGCACCCGGGGCAACCTCGCCGACCCGCAAACGGCCAGATCCGGAGTACCCGTACAGCCAGATGCGGTGCACGCCGCACCGTCGAAACCTGCCGCAGCACAGAGCCGATCAGGACTGTGACACCGATCAGCATGGTGATCGACCCGGGCAGATACTGTCCGCCCTGAATCATGGTCAGGCCCAGGATCGTCCCGCCGAAGGCCACCCGCCGCCGGACCCGGCCAACCTGTGGTTTCCGCTGATCTGCGGCCGAGCCGCGGCCATGATCTCCGCACTCTGATCCCGAGCCGCAGGATCGTTCGTCACAGCCGGCGCACCGCAGGACGCCACGTGGCGAGCCAGACGACCGCTCCGATGAGCCCGAGGAGGACTGCGGCAGAGGCGACGCTGATCGTCATGATCGCCAGGAACATCGCGGTCATAAGGCGTTTGCTCATGATCTGGAGAAGTCTCGCTCTCGACTGTGCGGCGTGACAGGCCGCAGGCCGCGGTGCGCACCATCGAGCGCTCGCGGAAGACCTGAACACACAGATCACCGCCGCCGGCCGGAGCCCGCGGCGGTGATCTGCTGCAGAGCTGTCTAGTTCATCGTCGGGATGACGAACTCGGCGCCGTCCTTGATGCCCGAGGGCCACCGCGAGGTCACGGTCTTGACCTTGGTGTAGAACTGGATCACGGCTGGGCCGTTGGCGTTCAGATCGCCGAACACCGAGCGCTTCCAACCACCGAAGGTGTGGTAGGCCACCGGCACCGGGATCGGCACGTTGACCCCCACCATGCCCACCTGAACCCGTGCCACGAAGTCACGGGCCGCGTCACCGTCGCGGGTGAACACAGCAACGCCGTTGCCGTACTCGTGCTCGGTGGGCAGACGCAGAGCCTCTTCGTAGTCCTTCGCACGCACGATGCACAGGACGGGACCGAAGATCTCGTCGGTGTAGATCGGCATGTCCGCGGTCACGCGATCGAACAGGGTGGGGCCGATGAAGTAGCCGCCCTCGAGCTCGCTACCGTCGAAGGTCAGATCGTCGGTGGAACGTTCGCGACCATCGACCACCAGATCGGCACCGGCTTCGGCACCCTTGGCGATGTAGTCATGTACGCGGTCCAGCGCGGCCTTGCTGACCAGCGGTCCGTAGTCGGCCTTCGGATCGAGGCTGTGACCGACCCTGAGCTGGTTCACGCGCTCGACGAGCCTGGCGCGCAGTCGATCAGCGGTCTCGTCCCCGACCGCGACCGCAACGCTGATGGCCATGCAGCGCTCGCCCGCGGATCCGTAACCGGCACCGATCAGCGCGTCGACAGCCTGCTCCAGGTCAGCGTCGGGCAGCACGATCATGTGGTTCTTGGCGCCACCGAAGCACTGCGAGCGCTTCCCGCTCTTGGCCGACTCTGTATAGATGTACTGCGCGATGTCGCTGCTGCCGACGAAGCCGATGGCCTGGATGTCCGGATGCGCCAGGATGGCGTCAACGGCTTCCTTGTCGCCCTGCACAACCTGGAACAGGCCGGCCGGAAGACCGGCTTCGATGAAGAGTTCGGCCAGACGCACCGGGACCGAGGGATCACGTTCGGACGGCTTCAGGATCACCGCGTTCCCGGTGGCCAGTGCCGGGCCCACCTGCTGCAGGGGGATCATGGCCGGGAAGTTGAACGGCGAGATACCCGCGACCACGCCGAGCGGCTGCCGCAACGAGTACACGTCGATGCCCGGCCCTGCACCCTCGGTGTACTCGCCCTTCATCAAGTGCGGGATACCGATGGAGAATTCGATCACCTCGACGCCACGCTGGATGTCACCCAACGAATCGGCGATGGTCTTACCGTGCTCGAGAGACAGGATCTCGGCGAGCTCGTTGGCGTTGGCGTTGACCAACTCGATGAACTTCATCATCACACGAGCTCGGCGCTGAGGGTTCCAGGCCACCCAATCCTTCTGGGCAGCAACAGCAGAAGCGACAGCGGTGTTGACATCCTCCGCCGTTGCGAGCAGCACCTGCGCCTGCACCTCACCGGTGCTGGGGTTCATCACATCCGCGGTGCGACTCGACTTCAGGGTGGCGCGCTTGCCATCGATGAAATGGGGAATTTGCGTGGTCATGTGTTGTCCTTTCCGTTGACCATCTGTTCCGAATTCTCTTGTTCGAACTGAGCGAGATGCTCAGATGCTCCGTCGATCCTGATGAACCCTGTTCGCCTTCTGCCCGTATGTTCGAGCATCAGTGCCTACGAATAGACCGATGAATAGAGTTCCACTATCTGTTCGACATCTGGGACCAACGGATTGTTCGACGGCGAACCGGAGGCCAGCGCCTGTTCTGCCATGGTGGGCACCAACCGATCCCACTCCGCCCGCGCGATACCGTACTGTGCCGGGGTCGGGACGTGCAGATCCAGGCACAGCTCGGCGATACCGTCAACGAACTTGCCGGCGGCCACGTTGTCGCTGTCGCCCGAGCCCGCCAGTCCCATGATCCGACCGCAGTCAGCATACCGGCCCACCGCCGCGTCAACCGAGAATCGGGTCACTTCAGGGAACAACATCGCATTCGAAAGACCATGTGCAACACGAAAATGTGCACCGATGGGCCGACTCATCCCGTGGATCAGAGCCACGCTGGCGTTCGAGAAGGCGATACCGGCCTGGGTGGCAGCCAGCATCATCCCCTCTCGGGCCTCACTGTCCTGCCCGTCGGCGTAGACCCGGCGGAGGTTCTTGGCCACACCCTGCATCGCCGTCAGGCACAAGGCGTCCGCGAACGGGTTGGCCTTGATGCTCACGTACGCCTCGACCGCGTGGGTCAACGCATCGATTCCGGTGTCAGCGCTGAGCCTCTTCGGCATCGTCTGTGTCAGTTCGTAATCGACGATCGCAGCCGTCGGCAGGAATGAATTGCCGATGCAGAGCATCTTCTCATCGGTTTCACTGTCGGTGATGACCGTGAACTTGGTCGCTTCGGAACCACTTCCGGCGGTGGTCGGGATCGCCATGATGGGCAGTGCCGGGCCGCCGTAGTCACGCGGAGCCTTGAAGCTGCGCATCGGTTCGTCGGATACGGCCAACACCGCCAGAGCCTTGGCAGTGTCGATCGGGCTACCACCACCGAAACCGATCACTGCGTCGGCCTCATGCCGATTCAGGCAATCTAGCGCAGGCTGAAGCGATTTCGTCGTCGGGTCTGGGACCGTCTCGGTGAACGCCGCGACACTCAAGCCACTTCGAGCAAGAATGTCGACCAACCGGTCGACGCTGCCGCTCTGAGCCAGAAACGTGTCCGATATCACGATGGGCCGGCGAATACCCAACCTGGAGGCCACATCTGCGGCCGAGCTCAACGTACCGGCGCCGATACGCATCAGCTGTGGTACCGCGATGGTGTAGCTCATGGAATTAATCGTCCATGTTCCATCACGTTCATCAAAAGGTGCAGATCGTCTGCATAATCGCCAGTGCACCGACGATCTGTCGGTTGTCCTCGCGCCGCTGTGTGCGGACACTGGGAGTCCAGCACACCGAAGACCAACAGAAAGGGTCAAAACAGATGCCGAGCAGCACTTTCCGAGCTTTTGTGGTCAACCACCACGAAGACAGCGCCGAACGAATGATCACCGAACTTGCCGTCGATCAGCTCGGTGAGGGCGACGTGACCATCCGCGTGGATTGGTCGGGCGTGAATTACAAAGACGGCCTCGCCAGTATCCACAAGGGGAACGTGGCCCGGTTGCCCAAGATCATCCCCGGCATCGACCTTGCCGGCACCGTGGTGGAGTCTGCTTCACCCGACTACCGGGCCGGCGATCAAGTACTGGTTCACGGTTACGATCTCGGCGTGAAGCACCACGGCGGATTCAGTGAGATGGCACGAGTGCCTGCCGAATGGATTGTCCCGCTGCCAGCCGGCCTCTCCGATCGCGACGTGATGTCCCTCGGCACTGCGGGTTTCACGGCTGCATTGAGTGTGGCCAAGCTCGAAGACCATGGTTTGGCACCGGAAGCGGGTCCGGTGTTGGTGACCGGCGCCACCGGTGGCGTCGGAAGCGTGGCCGTCGGAATCCTCGCCGCCAGAGGCTACGAAGTTGTCGCGGCGACCGGCAAAGAGTCGGCCAAAGAGTGGCTGACCGAGCTCGGCGCCGCCGAGATCATCGGCCGTGAAGAAGCGAGCGGAAACTCCAAGCCTCTGCAGAAGGAACGCTGGGCCGGCGCGGTCGACTGCGTCGGAGGCGACACGCTGGCCAACACACTGAGTGCGTTGCGATACGGTGCCGCGGTGGCCGCCTCGGGTAACACCGGCGGTGTCGCACTGCCGACCACGGTGTTCCCGTTCATTCTGCGGGGTGTGGCCCTACTGGGTGTGGACTCGGTGCAATGCAATCTGGTTACCCGCACGGCAATCTGGAACCGGCTGGCCACCGATCTACGGCCCGTCGGGCTCGATCGGTTGGGGTCGTCGGAGGTCTCACTCGACGAGCTTCCGACGGCTTTGGACCGCATTCTCGCCGGGGAGAACCAGGGCCGGACTTTGGTCAAACTCGCAGGCTGAACCACTTCGACGCGAAATGCGCGCCGTCCGCGGAAGTGGACGGCGCGCATTTCATATGGGCCACAATCTGATTCCGACAGAACAAGGCCTAGATTGCCGTCGGCCATGCCTGACGGTGAAGATGTATCGCGCGGGTTGCCAACATCTTCAACTTCGGCGAGAGCGCGACGCTGGTGCCGGCTGACAGGCGCCGGACGGTCGAATCGAAACGCTCATAGAGCTGGGGTACCGAAATTCCAAACCGGACAAAGACCTCTTCGTCATCCGGTCCCCCGAAAGGAGCCCACAGGATCACGAACTCAAGGATCTCACGCTCACTTTGATCCATGCCGTTGCCTTCCTCATCCCTTGAACATTTTATGGAAGCAGCCCGCGAGTCTGGTCCGATTCGGCAACACGCCCCACGGCCGTCACCATCGATGCGGTACGTAACGAAACACCGCGCTCGCGTGCTTGATCCCGTTCTCGCCGCCAGGCCAGGAGCATTCGCTCCTCCCGGCGTGCCTCGCCATCGACGGCGCCACGGCTGCAGACCTGTTGCGCCGGAACTCGTTCCAAATGCGAGGCGATGTCCCCGCCGGCGCTTGCGAGAATACTCGGAACCACCAGAATTCCTCGTTTGCAGAGAATCTGGTCGGCCGACATGGACGTAGGCCCGTTAGCTGCTTCGACCACCACCGAAGACTGAACCAGATGTGCGTTCTGCGCATTGATGGTTCCTTCGACGGCCGCGGGCACCAGTAGATCGACGTCGAGCTCGAGAATGTCTTCACGGCGGCATGTGTCTCCGCCTGAGAACCCCGCGACTGTTCCGCACTCGTCGAAGTGGGACTCCAAAGCAGCCACATCCAAACCATTTTCAGATTCCACAGCTCCGTGCGCATCGCTGACACCGACGACCCGAACGCCCGAATTCGTCAACAACTTGACGACATTCCGTCCAATCTTGCCGTATCCCTCGACAACAGCAGTGGCCTTCGTCCCGACGATGTCGACCTCATGCAGAGCGGCCAGTGCAAGTTGCACGATTCCGCGTGAAGTGGCGATCTCGCGTCCGCGTGACCCATCGAGTCCCGGCAGTCTTCCCGCCGCGACGCTGACGTCGGAACGTCCAGCCTGGTCCGATAGCGTGTCCGTGATCCATGCGATGGTCCGGTCGTCCGTCCCCAGGTCTGGAAGAACGGTATCCTCTTCCGCTCCCATCAAGGAGGTGACTTCCGTGGTATAGCGCCGAGTCACACGCTCCAGCTCGGCCCGCGAGTACCGGCTCGGGTCAATACGTATTCCCCCGCTGGCACCTCCGCAAGGCAGATCGGCAAGGGCGCATCTCCAGGTCATCCACATAGCCAGCGCACGAAGTTCATCGAGGTCCACATGGGGGCTGAAGCGCAAACCACCACTGACCGCTCCGCGAGAGACGTCGTGCTGAACGCGATACCCGATGAGATTTTCCATGCTGCCGTCATCACGCCTCAGAGGGAGACTCACTGTGACCTCGCGCCCGGGTGCCGCCATCTTCTGCCCGAAACCAGCGTCGTAGCCCAGGATTTCCACCGCTTCGGCCAGTTGAGCCCGAGCGTCTTCCAACGGATTGGGGCTCGGCGGTGCTTCGATATGAGCCAGGGTGCTCATTGAGATGGTCTCCTGTTGCCTTGGGTGAGTCGGTGACGTAGCGGTACGCGATCTCGAACGATTGTGGCGACTCGAGGGCTAGAGGCAGACGCCACGGGTGGAAGGACGCCCTCCAGCGCAGGAAGTCACAGGCGCCGGAGGGCTACCAGCTCACAGAGGACGGGCAATGGTCAAGGGCCGCAGGTAGTCCAGATAAGTCTTCACGCTGTTGACGCCACCACCCCAACCGCTCATCCCGATCCCACCGTACGGTAGGCCGTAAGCGAACACATTGTGGGCGTTGATCCAGCTATTGCCGGCGTGAAGTTGCGCGGCGACCGCACGTGCGTGCGGAAGATCCTGGCTCCAGACGCTGTTCGCCAGCCCGTACCGAGAGTCGTTGGCGATGGCGATGGCGTCGTCGTCGTTCTTGAAGGGCATCACATAGGCAACCGGGCCGAAGATCTCCTCCTGGGCGCACACGTTGGTGGTGTCACCGGTCAGCAAGACAGGGCTGACGAAGAAGCCACCCTCCAGGCCCTGCACCGCGGTCGGGCCGCCGTCGAGCAGGGCAGTGGCACCTGTGTCCTGGCCACGCTGCAGATAGTGCTCGACACGCTTGCGCTGACCATTGCTGATCAGCGCGCCCAGGACGGTGTTCGGATCGTCGTCGGCTCCCATGTGCACTGAGGTGAGCTTGTTAATGGCCGCGTCGACGAACTCGTCGTAGATCGACTCCTGGACCAGCCATCGCGTTGCTGTGCAACAGGTCTGGCCAGCATTGCGCACGACTGCCAAGGACAGCTTTTCTGCGGTGGCTGCAACGTCGACGTCGGGCATCACGATCGCCGCGCCCTTGCCGCCCAGCTCCATCTTGCTCGGCACGAAGTTGCCCGCTGCGGCAATGGCGACCTGCATGCCCGTGCGGGGCGAACCTGTGAACGAGATGTAGTCGATGTCAGGATGGCCGGCAAGGGCCGCACCGGCAGTCTCTCCGAAGCCAGGGACGACGTTGATCACCCCAGCTGGGATGCCGACTTCCTCCGCCAGCTTGCACAGGAACAGGCAACTCATCGGCGCCAGCTCCGGAGCCTTCACGACGACGGTGTTTCCGCCTGCCAGTGCCGGGGCAGTCCCCCAGACCATCAGGCTTCCCGGGGCATTCCACGGAATGATGAAGCCGCACACGCCTCGGGGTAGGAAGCGCTGCTCTGCCTCTATTCCGCGCACTGCCACCAACTCTCGTGGATCAACGTGGTCGGCGACGTCTGCGAAGTATCGGATGCCTTCCGCGGAGAACAGCACGTCGAACTCCAGAGCCTCCGCCAGCGGCTTGCCGATGTCACGAGATTCGATGGTGGCCAACGTGTCTTGGTGTTTTTCGATGGCATCGGCCCAACGGTGCAACAAAACGACGCGATCGCGGGTCGAACGCGCGGCCCAGCTCGGAAAAGCCTGGCGCGCCGCTCGGACGGCGTTGTCGATATCGTCGGCATCGCCAGAGGAGATTGTCGCCAGCAGCTTGCCGGTCGAAGGCCTCAGCACCTCAATCGTGTTGCCGTGCTTACCAGTTGTCCACTGTCCGTCCACATAGAACGGAACAGGGTCCTGTCCAAGGAAGGCATCGGCAGCGGATGTCGGACTGGTCATGCTCTGGACTCCTAGTCTCTGCGCAAAGCGGGTTACCCACGTCACTGTAACCACCGAATAATCGGAATTGACACATTGCGAGCGAATTCGAATATTTTCATGAATTGCATTGCATCGTATGCGAATCTTATGCAAGTTGCGGCTCAGTACGCGGCCGGCCTTGACAGGATGTTGTGGCGCGTTTCACTATTTGTCAATCCTGGCGAGGCTGGCAGAGACCAAACTCACGATCATCAAGATTCTGGCAACCAGGAAACTCACCATTCCGTGAGTGCCCGAGAACTCCCACAACGACGGAGCGAATGTGAACCCCTCATATTTCGAGCGTGATGCAAATCGACGCGAAGTGCTCAAGAGAATGGTCCAGATAGGTCTGACACTTCCTGTCGCGGCTCCCCTCCTGGCTGCCTGCGGCACTGCATCGAACACCGGCGCGGAGTCACAGGTGCCGGCGGTCGAGATCACCGATCCGAACGACCCGCGGTTCGAGCGGCGAACTGTTCTGGATAGCTTCTACACCCTGGACAACGACTACTTCCAGGGGTGGGATCGGGCGTCCCGCGAGATGTGCGCGGTCTACAACCTCGAGAGGGATCGCCAGGTCGACAACTCATCCGTTGATGCTCTGCGTGGCATCTTCGAGGCAGCGGTGACCCGTCAGATTGCCGGTGTGGTGAACGCACCCGCCGTTGCCGCTTCGACGCCGGAGGTCATCGGCATCACCCAGCAGGCCGGGATTCCCACATCCACGGCGTGGTCGAACGCACCGTGGAGCACCCCGTTGGACATCGGTGACTATTTCGTGTCGTACCAGGCCGGAAACGACGAGGCTCTGGCCCGCGCCGTATGCGAAATCTTGTTCAAAGAGATGGGCGGTAAGGGCAAATTCATCCACATCGAGGGACAGCGCGGAAACAGCGCTTCTGACCGCCGGAATGTCGGTGTCGACGAGGCACTGGCCGCCTATCCGAATGTTCAGATGGTCGCCCGGGAAGAGGGCGGTTTCAGTCGTTCGGTGACACAGCCGGTGATCGAAAGCCTACTGACGGCACACCCCGATGTCGCTGGCATCATGTGCTCGAACGACGACTCTGCGATTGCTGTTGTCAATGCACTGGAGTCGCGGAACATGCAGGTTCCCGTCGTGGGAATCGACGTCATCAACGAGTTCCTGGACGCCATGCAGCGCGGTGGGACGGCATTGGCTTCTGCTGCGCCGCACGGCAGTTGGCTCGGCGCCTACTGCATGGTCAAGGTCTTCGACGCGATGAACGGCTTCCAGCTGACGGTGCCGGAGCGGATGATGTACTTCGGCGGGTTCGTGGTCGACACGCCCGAAGCCGCCGCAGCGTACCAGGACCTGATGTACAAAGCCGAACGGTTCCCGTTCGATTACGAGAAGTGGTCCCGTGTGCTGCATCCCGACGACTGGGACCCCCAGAATTCGTTGCGGCCCATCGACCCCAACGCGTACTGGGCCAACTACCCGAAGCCGGCCGGCTACCAATTGCCACCGGACTACGCCACTGCGACGGACTCCGGTGAGTTCCAGCGGATCGAAGAGATGTACAAGACCGCGTTCAAGATCGATCCGTGGAAGGACATCCGCAAGCTCTGCAAGAACAACGGAGGTGCTGACGTCCTATGACGATCACCGAGAACATCTCCCCCGCAACAACTCCGCGGCTGAGTCTCGAACACGTAGGCAAGTCATTCGGCCCGGTGACTGTCCTACGTGACATCTCGTTCACCGTCGCCCGCGGGGAGTTCGTCGGGTTGATCGGTGAGAACGGCGCAGGTAAGTCCACCTTGCTGAACATCCTCAGCGGTGTCACGACCGCTGACCACGGGTCGGTGTTGCTCGACGGCGAGGCATATTCGCCGTCGAACTACCACGAAGCCACGAAGCAGGGCGTGTTTCGGATCTTCCAGGAACTGGCCTTGGCTCCGAACCTGACGGTGTATGAGAACCTCTACCTCTCGCACGAACGTCACCTACGCAAGGCAGGCCTTCTCGACAAGAAGCGGATGCTGCGGATGGCGCGTGAGCTGCTGGACCGGTTCGACCACGGGTGGATCGACGCACGGAAACTGGCGGGCGACTATCCATTCGCGGTTCGCCAGGTGCTCGAGGTCCTCAAGGCGTTCGCCCTGGCCGAGCTCCTTCAACAGCCTCACCCGGTGCTCCTGCTCGATGAGCCCACGGCGGGATTGGCCCAAGAGGAGATCGACTTTCTGGAACAGATCCTGCACCGGGTGCGGAGCGACGCGTCGATCGTGTTCGTCAGTCACCGTCTTTCCGAACTCATCAGCTGGAGCGAGCGGATTCTGGTGATGAAAGACGGTGTGCTGGTAGCTGATCGGGCGGCAGACGCCACGAACGAGGACGAGTTGCACTTCCTGATGGTGGGACGCGAGCGAGACCGCGATTTCTACCACGAGGATCGGCAGCGAATCATCGTCGATGCCGTCGGCACCGACGACGACTCGCCGCTTCTGCAGCTGACGGGCGCCAGCGTCACGGGGTCCTTCAACAAGGTCGATCTGTCGATTCGCAAGGGCGAGATCATCGGTCTGGGAGGCGTTCTCGGTTCCGGGAAGACCGAGGTCGGCCGAGCCGTCGCCGGTGATCTCCTCCTCGACGAAGGTTCGGTGGCGTTCAAGGGCAGCGACATCGGACGGCTGAATCTTCGTCAACGCCAACAGCGCAGCATCGGATACATCCCCCCGGAACGCAAGCGTGAAGGGATCATCGACAACTTCTCGGTGTCGAAGAACATCTCGTTCTCCCGTATCACAACCGGCGGCGGCGGCTCGCTTCTGGACCTCGCCAGGGAGACCAAGGACGCCCACCGCTTCGTGCGTCAGCTGAGCATCAAGACCGACAGCATCAACCAGCAGATCACCCGACTCTCGGGCGGAAACCAGCAAAAGTGCATTCTCGCCAGATGGCTGGCCAGGCCGCTCGACCTGCTGATTCTTGACAACCCGACCCGAGGTGTGGACGCAGGCGCCAAGGAGGACATCTACGCCATCATCCGCGAGCTTGCCGCCAACGATGTCGCGATTCTTCTCATCAGCGACGACCTTCTGGAGTTAATCGGCATGTCCAACGAGATCGTGATCATGAAGGACGGCGAGATCACTCGCCGTCAGGCCGCACCCGTGTCATCGAAACCGACTGAGTTCGACCTTGTTTCGGCGATGGTCTGAGAGAGAGAAATGTCAAACAACACGCAGCAAGCTGAACGCACCCACCAACCGTCGTCGCAGAACCCTCCACGCCCTGATGCCATGGGATTTCTGCGTGAGCACTGGAACACGGCAGCACCGTTCGGCGCTCTGATCGTTCTTGTCGTCGTGTTCACGTTGATGAACTCGACCTTCCTCACCAAGAACAACGGCCTCAACATCCTGAGCCAGTCCTCGGTGCTCCTGGTGCTGGCGATCGCGGCGACCTTCCCGATCTTGATGGGAAGCATCGACCTGTCCATCGGGGCCATCGTCACACTCAGCGCCTCTGTTTGCGCCACCCTCGCGCAGCAGTACGGAGCCTGGGTTTTTCTGCTCTGCCCCTTCATCGGGTTGATCTGCGGCCTGGCCAACGGTCTCCTGGTCTCTTATGCAAAGCTCCCGTCGTTCCTGGTCACATTGGGCACGTCGTTCACCTTCGTCGGCATTGCCAAGTTCGTCACCGATGGACGCCCGGTGCCGGTTGCGGTCAGCGACCTGAGCCAGTGGTTCACCGGCAGCATCTTCGGAATCCCCAAGGTGTCGCTGTGGGCGGTGGTCGCCCTGGTGTTGACCACCTTGATCGCGAGTCGCACTCGGCTTGGCCGCTACATGTACGCCATCGGCGGCAACGAGTTGACCAGTCGCCTGTCGGGCGTGCCCGTCGACCGAACGAAGGTCTACGCGTTCCTCTTGACCGGTTTCCTGGCCGGCGCCGCTGGGCTACTCCAAGTGTTCCGAGTTCGCTCGTCTACTCCAGACCTCGGCGATGCGTTCCTGCTGCTCGCCATTGCCGCCGTTGTTATGGGAGGTACACCGTTGTCAGGCGGGGTGGGCGGTCCACTGCGCACCGTCACGGGCGTCCTGATCATCACCACACTGTCCAACGGCATGGTCATCGGAGCTGTTCACCCATTCCTACAGACAGTCGTTCAGGGTCTGGTCGTGGTGATCGCGGTGGCGGTGACGCTCGACCGCAAAAAACTGGATCTGGTCAAGTAGCGTCCAGGCACACAGAACGGCCACTGTCTCGACGACAACGAGACAGTGGCCGTTCTGTCATGCGGCGACTGTCACGTGATCAGGGCGCGGTCGATGGGCCGCGGGGGCGCCACCGTCCGCCGATTGACCAGCCGAGGCTGGACGATGACGCGCTGGTGCGGCCGCTTGGGGTCGGCAATCCGTTCCAACAACATGGCTACACCACGCTCTGCCATCACCGCGACATCGCAGTTGATGGTGGTCAGGTCGAATCCTCCCCAACTCGCGACAGGAGAGTCGTCGAACCCGATGAGACTCAGGTCGTCGGGGACCTGCAGCCCCATGGCGGTGGCTCGACTGTGAGCTCCGAGTGCGATGACGTCATTGCCACAGAAGATGGCAGTGGTCTCCGGCAAATTCTTCAGGAGACGTCCGGCTTCTTCGTATCCAGTGTCATAACTGTACGAGCCATGTCGTATTGCTTCGTTCGCAATCGGAACCCCACAGCCGGAAAACGCCGCCAAGAAACCTGCTTCCCGATCACGTCCCGTATTGGTGTTCTTCGGACCGCAGATTAGGCCGACATGTCGGTGACCGGCTTCGAGCAGTGCGGTCGCGGCCAATCTTCCGCCGTAGTAGTTGTCCATGGTGCAGGAGTCTGCTTCGACTTCGTCCAGCGACCGATGCACCAGGACCACGGGAAACCCCTGCCGGGTCAGTTCGCGCGGAATGGTCGACTCCAGGGAGCTACTGGTGATGATCACGCCGCCGATCTGTTTGTCCACCAAACGGCGTAACAGCAGAGTGTCATCCACTTTCTCAGTGAACAAAACGGTGCTGTAGCCCACTGCGTTAAATTCGCTTTGCATCGGTGCCACCAAATGCGGATAAAAAGGACTATCCCAATCGGTGGACACGATTGCAATCTGCTCAGCTCGCATGGACACAGGCGGTTTGTTCTGTGCATTGGGAATGTAACCGAGCTCTCGGGCTGCATCGAGAACGCGCTGGCGTGTCTCATTGGACACGAATGCGTAGCCGCGCAACGCTCGAGACACAGTCGGCTGGGACACGCCCGCAAGACGCGCTACGTCCCAACCTGTGACAGCGGCACGGTCCGGTCCAGGGCTGGGACGGACTGCATGTGAATCGGTCATCGGTGACCTCAGTTCTGTAAACCACGGGGCATGCTCCCGCGGATCCTACTTTCCCGGGAAAGCATATGCCGTGTACCCACCAACGTCAGGCACCCGGTTGAATGCAAAGCGCCCCTGGCGCTTAGCGCCAGGGGCAGCTTGCCCTCACCGGGGGGGCTCAAGGCTGTCGCAAGCTCGGCTTGCTCACTTGATGACGGCGCCGACGTCAACCCCCAGTGTCTGACCTGTGACAAATCGAGACTCATCCGACGCGAGCCACAGAACCGCCTGTGAGATCTCCCGAGGGGCGATGAAGTCGACCGGCATGGCATTCAGAGTTCTGAATGCCACCGAGGCGTCTTCGCGGGTTGGGGTCTCGATGTGGGGCGCAAACCCCTTGTATGTGTCGAGGTTGTGGACCATCATGGTGTCAACCGCGTGCGGGTTGATGACGTTGACACGGATCATGTGCTCTGCGAGCTCATTTGCCATCGCGCGCATCAGTCCGACCACGCCGTGTTTTGCCGCGTCGTAGTGGCCGAGATTGCGCAGGCCCTTGCTGGCCGCCAACGAGCCCGTCATCATGATAGACCCGCCTTCACCCTGCTCGAGCAGCTGCGGAATCGTGGCCAGACAGGTGTGATAGACACCCGTCAAGCAGACGTCGATGGTGTCCTTCCAAGCCTCGGGCGGAATGTTCCACCCGTCGACGAGCCCGAGAATTCCCGCGTTGCAGACAACAGTGTCAAGCCGGCCAAGCTGGGAAACACCCGTCGCCACCGCCTGCTTGAGCGCCTCCAGATCACGCACATCCGCCTCGATGGTGACCGCCTTTTGGCCCTGCTTCTCAACCAGTTTCGCGGTCTCGGCCAGTTCTTCGGACGTCGCCATCGGGTAGCCGATGGTGGGCACATCCTGGCAGATGTCGACAGCTATGATGTTTGCGCCTTCTTCAGCGAGGCGCTCGGCGTGCGCTCGGCCCTGTCCGCGCGCCGCACCGGTGATGAAAGCAACCTTGCCTTCGACTCTTCCTGCCATGGCCACTCCTCGGGAAATTGGTTGCAGCACAGAAAATTACGGTTAATCTCTATTGATTGTGCCGCCAGCTGAATGTGTTCGACTCAACTGTAGTCACCCGGCCGTGATTTTCGCTACCCCTCCGGCCCTTGAAAACTGGTGAATTCGTTGCACATATTATTCAACACTATTCAACCCGCTGGGCCGATACGCAGCACTGCAACGTCGACGGATTCTGGATGTCAACCTAACCCCGCAGGCATCCTTTCGCTCCACGGAGGGCGACGTCATATTCATCTCGTGCGGCGCCAGCGGCGCTGCGCAGGCAAGCCGGCGTAGAGCCGGCACGGATACGGAGCGAACGCGGTACTGATAGATCGACGATCCCCCCATCGCCTTCACATGTCGTATTGGTATCTCTGTAGAATCACCTGCAGCACAGCCGATAACGTTCAGATGCCGGTCTGCGCCGTCACCGGCTCCGGCTGAAGCGTTTGCGGGGATCTCGGGTCGCTCGGGGCCCTGAATGCGCTGGTTGGTCAACGCCGGCCAATCGACTGTCCCGCACTTCCGGTCGGCGCCTACCCAGCCCGGCCCGAGCCTCATCGTATGGACACAGGAAGAATGGAACAGATGCCCAGCCTGACAGGTAGCGAACCGCACGCCGAGGACCTGCTCATCGAAAGCAACGGCCCGGTCCTCACCGTCACTTTCAATCGTCCTACCCACCACAACGCCATGACCCCGCTCATGTACGACGGCCTGCTGCGTGCGTGCGACCGCGCTGACGAAGATGACGTCCGAGTCTTGTTGTTACGCAGCGCTGGTGGCAGATCATTCGTATCAGGTACGGACATTTCGACATTCAGCGGATTCACCGACTCGGCCGGACCGGTAGCTTTTGAGCGACGAGTGTCAGGCGTCATCCGACGGCTCATCAATGTCGATGTACCGGTGGTGGCAGCCATTGACGGCTATTGCCTCGGAGCCGGTTTGGCGATCGCGATGACGAGCGATATCCGAATCGCCAGCCCGGCCGCACAGTTCGGTGTCCCTATTGCCCGAACTCTCGGCAACACGTTGTCGGCGGAAGTGCTGGACCTTGCACTTCGACATTTTGGACGCAGCCGCACAACTGACATGATCTTGAATGCGCGTCATTTCAGCGCAGACGAGATGAGATCATGTGGATTCGTCTCAGAAGTGCACGAGGATGTCTCCCACGCCGCAGCTGCCGTAGTGCAGCGCATACTCCGTCACGCTCCCCTCACCATGTGGGCCACAAAGGAACTCATTCGCCGATTGCAGTCGACCGCAGAGTCGATCGACGACGAAGACGTCCTCTCGCGCGTTTACGGATCCGCCGATTTCTCCAACGGCGTACGCGGCTTTCTCACGAAGAAGGACCACACCTGGGCCGGGCACTAGTCCAACTCTGCGTTGCCGAACAGCGACGTCACCATCACAGCGACGTGCAGAGAAGTTCTGATGTGGGGATCTTCAAGATCCACATCGAGAATGCTCTCGATCTTGGCGAGCCGCTCATATAGCACCGGGCGAGACAGAAGAAGCGACTTCGCGGCAGCGGCTTTGCTTCCAGGTGTCTCGAGAAAGCCCGTGAGCAGCCTGAGCAGATTGGTGCCTCTCGCAGCGTCGTAGGCAATCAGCGGGCCAAGTTCCCGGCGAGCAAAAAGGCGTAGGCGTTCGTCATCCCGCAACAGGTGGATCAAGCCCCGTAAGTGCACATCGGCGAGCGTTATCCAAGGCCGCGGGTCATCAGGATCACTGGCGGCCAGGATGTTCTTGGCGTCGATCAGGGTGCGGAAGGTGTCCTCGAGACGGTGCACCACTTCTCCCCGCGAAATCGTGACATGCAGTGACTGTCTGACCTCACGCGCCAGAGTGGCCAAGACAGAGTTAACAGAAAGTGTCTGTGGAATGCTGATCACACCGATCACATGGTCAGTCTCGACACCCACCAGCATTGCCATCTGCATTGTTCTCGCCGACTTCGCCAACGTCGAGGCGAGATCGGTCAGGGACCAGCTCTTACCGACATCGCTGCCGAGTTTCTGATGAACTGCGACAGCAAAAAAGCTTCGGTCCCGCACCGGGAAATTGGCAGCCTCACACCGAACTATAAGTTCTGGCGTGATCCGCACCGCCCGCAGTTCCGCGATCAAGCCTGTGTGAGTGTTCCTCTCGACGCTATCACGAGCTCTCGACCTCATCTGATGCAACGAGAGCGCCGCCGCGGCACGCTCGACGAGCACGTGATCGCGTCGGCTTGGCACGCTGTCGGTGATCATCACAAGGCGACCCCAATCATCGCCGCGGGAACCGACCACAGTGGTCAGCCACCCAGACGGTCGGTCGTAGCCCGTACGCCCGGCCAATCCGACTCCGCGAGAGCGGCGAGGCCAGTCAGCGAGAATGTCTTTTGCGTCGCGTCCAGCTGAGTTGTACCCGATCACTTGATGGTGCGCCGATTCCAGAACAATTGGCATCCCGGCGATTTGCGTGACTGCGGCCAAGATTTCCTCTGGGCCTGCCGCATCGACGTCCAGGCGGGTGAATGTCTCGTGAATGTGTTCGCTGGCCCTCAAATCCTCCATCTGCGACTCGAAAACGCGGGCGGCCACCTCTTCCACGACTGCAGCGAACCGCACGACCTTGTGCAGCGCGACCAGAACCAAATCCGAAGACTGGCATGCTTGCGTCAGTGCATGCGGAACCTGCGCCCAACGTCGGCCGAGTTCGACAAAAAGTGCCACTACGCCGGCGTCCGCCAGGGATAGGACGTAGGTGCGCATCGCATCGACATCCTCGGACAGCACGATCCCGGTGATGATGACGATCTCTCCGCCACGCAACAAGTGTGCGATGTCGGCCACTTCCGCCGGATGCACCCAGCGGACCTCACGGTCCAGTCCCGCGGAGCCTGCGATGACCTCGGGGTCAGAGGCTGTCAGAAGCGGCATTGCCAGTACTTCCCGAACAGTCGGCAGCACCGCAATCTCCTCTCATTCACGCGTAGACACTATTATCGACCATGCGACTCACAGCCTGCGGAACAGGGCAATCGTTGGTCGGCGCCGGACTCTGGCATGTCCTGGCCACGACATCCATGTGGGACGAGCTTCTCGGCAGTAGCTCCGGACATTGTGACCGAATAGCTGATCGATTCCGACAAATCGCCGCTGGTGCTACCGGTCTGCCGACTGAAGACTCATCCACCACCCGAAGTAACGACACCTGAACACCCAATTGGACAGCCAATTCTGAATAGGAAATACCATGACCTTCGAGACCATCCTCGTTGAGCGTGACGAGCGCGTCGCCACCATCACGCTGAACCGGCCCAAGGCGCTCAACGCCCTCAACAGTCAGGTGATGGCCGAAGTCACCACCGCGGCAGCCGAACTCGACAACGATCCGGGAATCGGCGCCATCATCGTCACCGGCAGCGAGAAAGCCTTCGCCGCGGGCGCGGACATCAAGGAGATGGCCGACAAGTCCTTCGGTGAGATGTTCGGCTCGGACTTCTTCGCCGACTGGGCGAAATTCGCCGCGGTGCGCACCCCCACCATCGCCGCGGTCGCCGGCTACGCACTGGGCGGCGGGTGTGAACTGGCGATGATGTGCGACATCCTGATCGCCGCCGACACCGCCAAGTTCGGCCAGCCGGAGATCAAACTCGGTGTGCTGCCCGGGATGGGTGGCAGCCAGCGCCTCACGCGCGCGATCGGCAAGGCCAAGGCGATGGACCTGATCTTGACCGGACGCACCATTGGCGCCGAGGAAGCCGACCGCGCCGGCCTGGTTTCCCGGATGGTGCCCGCGGCCGATCTGCTGACCGAGGCCAAGTCGGTGGCCACCACCATCTCGCAGATGTCGCTGCCTGCGGCCCAATTGGCCAAAGAGGCCGTCAACCGCTCCTTCGAGGTCACGCTGGCCGAAGGCATCCTCCTCGAGCGCCGACTGTTCCACAGCGCATTCGCCACCGAGGACCAGACCGAGGGCATGAACGCGTTCGCGGAGAAGCGCGCCGCGAACTTTACCCACCGCTAGCCTCGATGTTCGATGGACTGGAAGTGGACGCAGGCCCGCGGTGCACCGAAGTGTGTCGGCGCACCCGAAACGGTCCCAGATCCGCCGTTGAGTCATTCTCTCATCGCGTCCGGTCCGCTGGAAGTGGGTTGCAAGAGGAGGCAACTGCACTGTGATCATCTACCGTTGCGAGAGGGGGCTTTTCGGAGCCGGGCACCTTTTCTCAGCGGTGTCCAGCCAGGGCCAGCTGACTGCGTTGGGCGCAACCCATTTGACAGTCGGTCGGACCGCAAGCTGGTCGGCGTCTAGTAGCGGCCTCGTGTCGCGATCATGATGGGTATGTAGACGACGGGCCCGAGCAACATCGCAATGAACGAAGCGTAGTACGTCTCGTAGAAGCCGAAGATGTCGAGTCCACCTAACCCCGATGCCGAAGGCCATGGCAATGATGCCGGCAGGGTTCCAGCTGCGCACACGTCCTTCTTCGAACGCAATGTTGTCGGTGGGCGCCAGGCGCAGCAACTTTCGGCACACAAAATAGTCGGCGAGTAGGATGAAAATCCAAGTGTTGGTCATGATTCCGGTGACCGCGAGGAACTTGTCAGTGT
Organism: Mycobacterium sp. MS1601; assembly: GCF_001984215.1. NCBI lineage: Bacteria > Bacillati > Actinomycetota > Actinomycetes > Mycobacteriales > Mycobacteriaceae > Mycobacterium > Mycobacterium sp. MS1601. Next base: position 113,043 of record NZ_CP019422.1, on the reverse strand, counting down.
GTTGGAGCACATTGAGCGGGCAGACGCCGATACCCGACCAGGATGAGACCCACCATCCACCACTGTCGCCCGCTTCGACGCGTGGACAGAGCATCGGCAGCGTTGGAGAGCGCCAGCGATCCGGAGTACAGGTTCATGACGTTGATCCGCACGTGGGTGACCACTGCGAAGATGACACCGAGCAGTCCCATGATGACTGCAAAAAGAGCCCGGGATCGGTGGCTGCGAGTTCGGGATCGGCCTGGGTACCGTCGAAGTGGCGCAGCATGGTGAAGCCGAGGAAGGCGCCGACGAGGACAACGACGGCGCACATGACCAGTTCAGCGAACATCAACCCCGAGGTACCGCGGTAGCCGACCGGGTCTTGACGAACCGGCCGTAGTCGGTGGCGATGAGTCCCTGGAAGACATCTGGCCGTTGACCAGGCTGAGAGCTTGCCACATGGCGGTGGCGCCGACGGTGCCGGTGGCTTCCCACTGGCCGGGGCCGACGAGGACGTAGCCGCTGGTCAGCATGTACATCCCGATGACGAACAGCACGATGAAATGGGGACGCCGAAACGCTGTAGAACGTTCATACTGTGCTTACCGCGCCAGAAGCAGTACAAAGCGACCAAAGCGATGATGGCGAATACCACTGTGGCCCAGAAGGAATTGATTGCGATTCCGGCTATTCGCTCAGGGCGTGGGAGACGATGCTGCCCTCGAAGATGAAGTAGAAGATGTAGTTGACTCCATAGACGATGGAGGCTACCGCTGCGCCCTTGACACCAAAGCCCAGGCCGCGGCTCAGGAGGGGCAGGGAAAGGCCCTCTTTGCTTGCGATGCGCATGATCAGTCCGCCGACGATCGTGGCGATGGGGATCAACAGCCATGGCCACATCGCCGAAGGCATTCGTGCGGGCCTTGAGGCGGTTAGGGCATTAGGTCCCCGGTGTGGATGCCGAGACCGGAACCGATAGGCACGCTCGCGGCGTAAGCGATCGCGCTTCCCGGTGGGGACCATTCTTAGGTGACGGGCTGACCGTTATCGACGTGTCGAGAGTGCTGGCGCACAGCCTTTTTGGCCCCCACTGGATATAGGTGCTATCAAGAAATATCCGACGGTATAGCCCCGCGCCGCCATGAAGCGGACCACCCTGGTGCTGACGATGAGGCCTCAGACACGAGGGCCGGCGGTCTTCGTCACGCTGGCCGGTGTCGACCTCGGCCTGGTTGACCCCAAGGGGGCCATCCGCACCGAGACCGTCGTGAAGCCTCGTCGACCATGAACCCCTTTTTCAGGTCGAAGTAGCTAGGCCAGCTCGAACACAGCGGCCAGGCCCTGCCCGCCGCCGATGCACATTGTCTGCAACCCGTAACGCATTCGGCAACGGATCATCTCGCGGGCACACGTGCACCACTTTCGGTGGAAGCCACCAAACGCTCGGCAAGCGAAGCCCTCGACCTCACCGCCGAGCAGGGCGACGAACTACAGATCGAACGCTTCATCACGATGTTCCGCACCCGCGATTACGGGGAAGCGCTCGAAGCACTTTTCGGTCGCCGCGACGGTAACTACCTGCGCCGCTATGGGCCGGTGCGGCGAGGTCGGCGCACGGTGGTCCGGCGCCACGGCATCTAGACTGACGGTGATGAACGGACGCCGATTGCTGACCGTGACAGCGCGCACAGCCGAACAACTACCGTCCGCCACCCTAACGCAGCCGATCGGCCCCGATTACGACGTCTTCAAGGTCGCTGGGAAGGTGTTCGTGATGACCACCCGAGTCCGTGGCGTCGACATCGCCACGCTGAAGTGCGAGCCACCCAGGGCGCTAGCCCTGAGCCGCGATTACCCGGAGATCACTCCCGGCTACCACATGAACAAGCGGCACTGGATCTCGATCGCGCCAGGACCGGACATCGACGAACACTTGGTCGAAGATCTCGTCGTCGGTGCCTACGAGCTGGTGGTGGACGGCCTACCTCGCAGCAGACGCCCGGTCTGAATCGGCAAGGCCGGCTCCGTGACCGCGCTAACACCCACCCGGTCTGGCCCATGTCGGAGCCGCGCAAACCCTCGTCCTTGAGGTGGACGGCCTTGTCGGCGCCCGCCGCAATGTCAGGCTCCCCCTCGGGTGAGGTGGCTACCGCGACGCAATGCCCTGCTCGCGTGGTGGGTGTTGAGCACAGGTGCGGGCAGCCAGGTTTGCCAGCGCGGCACGCGCCTTCGCGTAGAAGACCCTCGTCTGTGAAGGTCAGTGCAGACGCCAACTCCTCACCGCCCTCAACCCACGCGCCACGGTGATGGCCTTAATCGAGCGAACCAGTCTGTCCCGCAACACCGTCCGAGCCCGGCTAGCTGATAGGCCGTCGCGACCGCACCGAAACCCGGTGTGCGCTGCCGCCGCTCAGGCTCGCTTGACGACATCCCGCCCGTCGCCCGTAGCTTACGTGCTGCACCGAGGTGGCGCAGACCAGCGCATGGGCCTGTTCCGCCCAGTTGTCACTCAGGTGGTGAGTGCGTCGAGGCCAGCACGGATCCCGTCTGTTATGAGGTCGAGTTCGGCTTCGGTGATCGTCAGTGGCGGAGAGACGGCAAGCGAGCTCGCCAATGGCCTAAGCAACACGCCAGCGTCGCGGGCACTGCGGAAGGCCTTAGACACCGCTCCCGGGTCCGAGCCCAGGAGTTCCGCGTCGAGCTCGACGGCTCCCACGAGTCCGGTACCACCTCGCACCTCACCGACCGCCGGATGGTCTGCAAGAGAGCTCAAGCATCTGCTGTCGATTGAGGTTGATGTCCAATTGGACATCGACTGGACATTCGAGTTGGGATTTGGACATTAAACTCGGGAAGTCACAGCGGTTGTTGTTGCTGTCGATGAGATTGGTTACGGCGAACTCCCGTCTATGTAGTCGGCTTGCGACGGTGATGGTGTTTGTCGAGCCAGTGGCCCGAGGATCGAGACAGGCCAGCGCCCACTCGACCCTCGTCAGCTCCGGGCCTCAGGAAACCGCACGGGCGAAAATCGGTCACTGACAACCGGTAGATCCATGTTTCGCATCGAGTGCAGATACTGATCAGAGACGACTGGGCCGGTGGTTGCAGTGACATCGCCCGTAGGCCGGGGCACGCCTGCGCGAAATTGTGGATGGGGATGTGTCAGCTTGCCTGGGGACACGCTTTCGCGCACAGTCACTTTGTGATGGTGAGTCCTCCGGTCTTGCGCGGTGAGCGATCGCTATTGATCTGACGACCTCACCAGATGGGTGCCAACTTTTCGCGTGTGTGCCGCCGCTCTGAGAGGGGTGTCGAGCTTGACCGCTCGGGGTGGTGCGAAGTGTGCTGCCCAGGTTCACCCTGCGGTCTTTGTTGGACTGATGGCGCTCGGGCGCGCCGTCCGTCGCGCTCGTTTCCGGCCTGGCGCAGCGGGTAGCGCTGGAACTGGGGCGCGGCCGAGTTCGATGTGTCGTCGGGTCTCGAACTGGGAAAGAAGGCGGTGATAGGCGTGTTCGAGGGCAGCGCGGCGGGGGTTGTTGCCTGGCAGTAAGACTCCGCCCCACACGCCGTCTGTAGCTCCGGTAAGTATGGCGTTGTAGCCGCAGCGGCCGATGAAGGGGCAGGTGCGACATTGTGCGATGGCGTGGATGCGGGTGAGGTCGCCGCCGCCGGCGAACCAGGTGTCGGGGCCTTCGGTGCGGGGAATGTACTGCTGACAGGGTGTGGGCTCGTCAGACACGAAGAGTCGGGTGGTGATGGTGTTGAGAAGGTATCCCAGCGCGGCTGAGGCGGCTGTTGCGCCATCCGGGTTTGAGGGCATCCTGTGTTCGCCTTTCAGGTGCGGGCCGAAATGCGTTCATTCGACGGCATTTTGGGCGCTATGACGTTCCCGCTGGCGCAGAAGTTGGTGAGGGGACGTCTGAGAAGTTCACGGTCGCAGGACAGCCGTGAGTCACAACCCTGTGAACGATGGTTGCACCGAAGCGGTGGGGTGGCTCCGGGATCGAAGCGTGGCGGTTGTGATGAGTCGATTGGCAGGCAGTGTCACCCGTGGCTGATGAGGACGCCGTAGTCATGCGCGGCGGCGTGTTCAAGAAAGCGAATGAGGTTGTCGTAGTAGTGCATTACGTAGTCTCGCTGGCTTTTGTGGAGTCTGGAGCCGATTTCCTCCCGGAGAGGCCTGCGACAGCATCGGCGATGGTCCGGATCTTGTCGGGGTAGATCGCGAAAACGGTTCTTCCGCGTTCAGTGGCTATTGGCTCACCGGGGAATGTTGCGGGTGACGATGTGACGTTCACTGCTGAGGCGTCCAGTGCTGTCTGGATGATGTCGACGGACTTGTCCAGGTATCCGGAGGGCGGTGCGCGTCGCTCGTCATGTAGGAGGAACTCGTTGATGTTGTCGGGGTGGGCGGTGAGGTGGTCGAGTTGGTCGCGGGTTGCGCGGACGAGGCTGGTGACGGGTCCCATGGCGGTGCCTTTCGTGCTGGGTAACTCAATCGGTGAACTGCTGGTAGCAGGTTCCGGTGTCGGCGCTGAGGCCGGCGCGGAAGGCGTGGATGCGGGTGAAGCCGGCGGGGGCGGCGGCACCGTTGACGTCGCTGGCGGCCAGGCCGTTGGTGAGCAGTCCGGAGACGGTTTCGTCGATGTCGCCTGCGTTGAGTGTGAGACCGTTGGCTGCGGCGTCGGCAGTCAGTGCTCGGTGCGCCGCGCCCGTGAGGCAGGCCGTGCGCAGGCCCGCCATGGCGGTGTCCAGCGGTAGGCCGCGATCGTGTTGTATCGCTTGTGCGTAACGCGAGATGACGACAGACAAGGCGGAGAAGTCGCCTTGCTGCAGGGTGTAGTTGTCGAGGTCGGAGACTGCGCCCATCTCGCGTAACCCGTCGAGGTCGACCGTGAGGGTGTTGGTGGCCGGGCAGTATCCGGCGGGGGTGACGGCTGCCGCGTCGGGGCAGCGCTGCTCGGACGCGCTGAAGCTTAGTGCAGGTGTGCGGGCGGGGTTGAAAATGGTGTAGAGCTGGTCGGCGAGTTGTTCGATGAGGTCGCCGGTGAGTTCGCGTTGTCCGCCGTCGAGGAGGTCGGCCACCTCCATTACGACAGGCAGGTCGCCGCGGCGGTTCTCGATTTCGGTGAGGTCGATGGCGGTGCAGGCGTCGGCGCCGGTGGTGAAACCCATTTGGAGGGCGCTGACCCGGTCGAGGGCGCTGCCGTGCCCGTCGTCGACGTCATCGGCGTCGAAGGGCCCCAAGGGGCGGTCGGCCATCGCGATCGCGCCGGCCAGAACGCGGTTGAGCCCGTCGCCGGTACTCAACGTGAAGCGCGGCGACTGGTCTTCGGCGACGGTGCGCAGATACATGCCGGTCATGCAGTCGGCTTGCTGCTCCGCCACCAAGGTCGGCGTGAATTCGTCCACCAGGCCGGCGCTCTGCTGTACGGCGTGACCGTACTCGTGAGCGAGCACGGCGACCACGGCCATATCGCTGAAGAATTTCTCCCCGACGGGGAACAGGACGCCGCGGTCCCAGGCGATGCCGTGCAGCGGGATGCAGTAGAAGGCGTTGATCATCTCGTAGGTCGGCATTCCGCAAGCGCGTGGACTGAGCGGGTCCTCCGAGTCATAGGACAGCAGTGTTTCGACGGGTTGGAAGGTGCCGTCGGCGATGTCGGCGTAGTGCTCCTGCCAGAACGCTTCGACGTCGTTGATGCCCAGCAGCGCCAGCTGGTCGATAGGGCCGTTGTCGGTGTTGGCGATCTGCCCCTCGGGGGCGGGGGCGTTGTCGCGGGGACCGCTGGGGCCGTCGGCGGCCGGCAGACCGCCGACCCGGAAAGGATCGGTCAGCGGGGAGACCGCGTGTCCTCCGGTAGTTGAGGAACAGCCGGCGAGGAGGATCGTGAGAAACGCTGTGGCAGTCGAGATCCATCGCCGTCGGGGCGTGGTGCCGCATTGCATTGTGGTGGGTCCTTGCTGGGTGTGGCGACCGGCGCCGGGGTTGCGGCGCACGTGGGTGCGGTCCGCGCTGCGCGGGGTTCTCATGACGCCGCGGTCCGCTCGGCGATGAGGACAGCAACCCGGGCGGCGTTCTGGCTGGGCTGGGCGCCGCAGTTCTGCACGTCGACAACGACATTGCCTTCGGCGCGCAGGGCCCGGTCGCAGCCGCTGTTCGAGGTGCCTTCGGGGAAGGCGATGGCCGTCACGGTGATGCCGTCGCTGCCGACGGAGGCCACGGTCACCGGCAGGGGGTCGTCGTCGGGATCCAGCGCGACGGTCTGCCCGTCGCAGGACTGCCAGGCCTGGGTCTGGGCGGCGATGAATTCTGTCGCGCGATCGGCGGTGGGAAAGCTGACGATGGCCTGGGTCACTGAGCTGTGCGCTGTGTCGACGCCGGTGTGCATGCTTTTGCGGACCGAGATCCAGCCGGAGTCGGCGTAGGCTTCGCGGCTGGCCGGCACGACGGCGCCGATGCACTGGGGCCGGTCCACGATGTCGGTGTACATCGTGGTGGCTCCGGGCATGTCCCGCAGTTCCAGTGCCATCCCCAGCTCGTCGTTGAGGGTGGCGTTGTCGAGCAGCAGCCCCTCCAGATCAGCGGTGCCGATCATGGGCGCGGCGACCGGTGCGCCGGCCGAACCGGATCCGGGCTGGCTCGCGGTGGCCTCACTGCCGGTGCTGTCGGCGCCGGCGCCCATGGCGATGGCGGCCGATGCGACGGCTGCGATGACCACCGCGGCGCCAATGCCGTACAGGCGCAGCGAGATCGGGCGTTTCCTCGGCGCCGGTGCGGTAAAGGCGTAGGGATAGCGTGTCGCGGCCGGGCCGTAGGGGGCAGCAGGCGGGGCGTATCCGGCGGGGCCCATCGGCGCCGGCCGGGGGTGCTGGGTGGGATCACTCGGGCGGTTGGCCCCGGCCCGTGCGGTGGCCGCCAGCACCTCGGTGCGGTCTTCTGCGCTGCCCGGTGCCACGGGTGGGTAACCGGCGTACACCGGTTGCGGCGTGGGGTGCTGTCCGTGGCGGTGGGTGTCCCAGCCTGCGGCGCTGTCGGCCATGGTCGTCCTCCCGATGGGGCGTTATTGTTTAACTTGCCCATAGCGTTACACAATAACTAGCTCAACGCAACAGTCAAACTGATTCGCGCGCATCTGGATCCGCTTGCGGCCGATCTGCCTGCGCAAACATCGAAAGCACGCGCGCTCGGCGGGCGGTGCGATATCGCGGGCTGCCCTGGCAAAGATGGATCACCGTAAGCCGTCGAGTGGTTCGACGAGTGGTATGATCAAGTTGAACTTGTGCGAGTTCCGTAACGGGTCGGGGCGAGAGGACACGACGAGCTGTGGAGTCTGCGACCAGGCTGGTGATCGACGTCAATGGTGTCCGCCACACGGCGGACCCGTCCGACGGTGATGTGGTGATCGGGCGGGATCAGGCTGCCCAGATTTACCTCGACGACACTCGGATTTCCCGGTCACATCTGCGGCTCAGTGCTGCCGGCAACCGTTGGCATGTCACGGATTTGGCGAGCCGCAATGGGGTGTACCTCGATGGCCAGCGCATTTCGACGGTGGTGATCGACCGGCCGGTGACCCTGATGCTGGGCGACCCGCAGGGCGTGCCGGTGCATCTGCAACCAGCGACAACCGATCTTGCAGTCCCCCCGCAGGAGGTCGAACCGGAGGAGGCCACCACCCACCTGGACCCTTCACTGGCCGCAGTGGACCCCGCCATCTTGCGCACCGGGCAATACGTGGCGGCTCGCCGCCAAGAACTCGGTATCAGTCAACGCGATGTGGGGGCGAAGAAAGTTCTCAGTCCGGCCGCCTTGGTGACCTTCGAGAAGGGGCGCAGCTGGCCCCGGGATGACACCCTGGCCAAGCTGGAGGACCTGCTGCAGTGTCCACGGGGGACGCTGGCTCAGATCCGTTACAGCACACCGGTATCGAGCCCGTCGATTCCGGTGCTGCAGGCAGCTGCGGTACCGATGGACGCCGCAGCGGCCTTGTCGATCCGGGCGCTGGAATCCTCGCTGCGACTGCTCACCGCCGCCAGTGCGGCGCTGCCGGCACCGAGTGACCCCGACTTTCCCGCCCGCGCCGCCGCGGCGCTGGGTGAACTGCGCGAACTGCAGCTGGTGGCCACCGAGTTGTCCCGCGCCGGTGCCGGACAGGCCCTGGTGCGCATCCTGGGTCAGCTGCGCCGGCTCTACTCCGACATCATGATGAGCGCCGCGCAGTCACCCGGGGCCACGTTGGGCCAACGGTTGTACGCCACCCGGCGGTCCCTCGAACTCAGCGTCGACGACGTATCGGCCATCACGGCCGTCCCGACCACCGCGGTCGTGGCCGCCGAACACGAACAGCCACTCGAGGGCGCCCACCTCGACGCGCTGACCCAGTTCGTCGCCAACACCGCGCCCTAACCACCACCGGCTCCTGGCCCTACGGGAGCGTGGGCACCGGCCCCGGGGTTCATCCGGGGATACGTTCGGCGATCATCGCGGCCACGCGCTCAGCGTCGTCGGCCCCCTCCGCGGCAGCCACCGTGGCGGGATTGCAGGCTGCGGTGTCGATCACCACATTGGCCACAGACCTCAGTTCACGGAAACAATTGGACCCCTGAGTTTCTGAGGTGGCGACCGCGCTGAGGCCGGTGTCGTCGAAGCGCACCGAGTGGATGCGAATCGGCAGCGGATTGGTGTCGGGGTCAAACGAGATGATCTGGCCGTCGCAGATCCTCCAGGTGCGGGCCTGGGCCTCGACATAGGCGGTGGCCGCCTGCGCGCTGGGGTAGCTCACCACCGCCTGCACCAGCGAACGCTTAGTGTCGCGGTTGCGGCTGGTCTGCCGGCGGATCGCCATCCAGCGGGACTCCCCGTAGGCAGGCTCGGCAGCCACCGTGAGCGCACCCCGGCACTGCGGGTTGTCGGTGGCCTCGATCGACATCGTGGTATTCACCGGAGCGAAATCCGGAGCCAGCGACACCCCGACCAGCTCGCTGAGCGCGGCGTCATCAATGAGGAGGCGCTCAAGGTCCTCGGTGGCCACCATCGGTGCAGGCGGCGGTGGGGCCGGCGTCGGCCTCGGTGTGCGCCTCGGCGTGCTGGTGGGGGCAGCGGCGGTGGCCGAGACCGTGGTCGCGGTACCGGCGATCGTGGTGCGGTCCCCAGTCGCGGCATACACCGCAAGGCCGCTGGCCGCGATCACCACGACGGCGCCGGCGGCGACGACGCTCTGGCGAACACGTCTACTGCGCCGCGGGTTGTGCTGCGGCGCAGCATCCCACGGCGCTACTAGCGGCGGCTGGGGTGCGTACGGGGGGCCACCGGGAGGGCTGCCGGCGGGGTACCAGTCACGGGTGTCCTCCGCCGCGCGGCGATATCGCTGATCGGGGCCAGGGACCGCGGCCTGTGTCGGGGCGTCAGGGGTAGACGGCCCCGGCGAACAGTCGCGGTGGTCGGCCGAGGCGCCGCGCTGACCGCGACGATCATCCTGCGGCGATGGTGCGTCGGTCATAGGTAGGACCCTCCGGTACTCAGGTGCGCTTCTGTTGAACTGGATCGACAGTCAACCACTGTGCGCGGCGCTATGCAATAGAACAACTTGAACACTTCGCCGTTCGGGCGCGAGCCCGCCCGCACAAGGGCGGCGACGTGAGAGCCGGTCGGCGCCTGCGTTAACGCCGCTCACTCGCCAGTTTTCGCGCGAAGTCCTGCGCGCCGATCAAGACCACGTTCTAGAGAAACTAGCGCTAAGCTATGGTAAAACTGTAACGCACTGGTAAGCGGACGTGGGAGGTCGTGGGGTGGGAAAGGCGGCGGTGGTCACCTCCGTATGGACGTCGAGGGACACTTCGGCGACTGAACCGCTGCCCGAGCACACCAGCCGGCTCGGTGCTCCGTTGGTCAGCGGTGATCCCGGCATCCTGCGTGCCGGGCAGTTCGTCGCCGCCCGGCGGGCGTAACTCGGAATCAGCCAACGTCAGGTCGGAGAGGTCAAGGTGCTCAGTCCCGCAGCGTTGGTGGCGTTCGAGAAGGGCCGTAGCTGGCCACGCGAGGACACGTTGGCCAAACTCGAAGACCTCCTCGACTGCCCGCGCGGCACCCTCGCCCAGATCCGTTACAACACATCGTCACCCAGCCCGTCGGAGTCTGTCCCGCGCGGTCCTGCGGTGCCGGCAGACTCCGCGGCAGCGTTACCGCTGCGCACGGTGCACTCTTCGCTGCGACTGCTCACCGCACTCTGTGCCGCCTTACCGGCGCCGAGCGCGCCCGGCTTCACCGACCAGGTGACCGGTGTGCTGGCCGAGCTGCGGGAGCTGCGGATGGTCGCCACCGAGCTCTCGCGGTTCACGCGGGAGCCGGCGGCGGTCGCCGGCCTCGGGCAGCTGCACCGGCTCTACACCGCCACCATGGCGCGCGCTGCGCTGTCCCCAGGGGCGACCCTCGGCCAACAGCTCTACACCGCCCGCCACACCGTCGATCTCAGCATCGAGGACATCGCCGCGTTCACCGCTGTTCCCGTCGAGGCCATCGTTGCGGCCGAGAACGACCAGCCCGTCGCGGCCGCGCATGCCGCAGCGTTGACACAGTTTCTGTCCACCATTGTCCGGGGGTAATGCCATGTCACTGGCCGCAGGGTCCACATTCGCCGGGTTTACCGTCATCCGCGAGATCGGTGCCGGGGGATGGGCGAGGTCTATCTCGTCCGGCACCCTCGCCTGCCGCGACACGAAGCGCTGAAGGTCCTGCGCGGCGACTGGTCGGCCGACGCCGATTTCCGGGCCCGGTTCGTGCGCGAAGCGGACATGGCCGCGGGCCTGTCCCACCCGCATATCGTCGGCGTGCACGACCGCGGGGAATACGACGGCCGACTGTGGATCTCGATGGAGTACATCGAGGGCACCGACCTGTTGGCGCTGTTGCGGGACCGCTACCCGCACGGATTGCCGCTACCGGAGGTCGCCGCCATCGTCTCGGCCATCGCTGATGCCCTCGACTACGCCCACCACCGCGGATTGCTGCATCGCGACATCAAACCGGCCAACATTCTGCTCAGCAACGCCGACGAACGCGGTGCCCGCCGAATATTGTTGACGGACTTCGGTATTGCGCGCACCACGGGCGACGTCTCTGGTCTGACGGCCACCAACATGACCGTCGGCACCGTCACCTACTCCGCGCCCGAACAATTGCTCGGCGAGGCCATCGACGGCCGCGCCGACCAGTACGCGCTGGCGGCCACGGCCTTTCACCTGCTCACCGGAACCCGGATGTTTCCGCACTCCAACCCGGTGGCGGTGATCAGCGCACACCTGCACACTGCCCCACCGCTACCCGGGCAGCGGCGCGCCGACCTGGCCGCCCTGGACCCAGTCTTCGCCACCGCCCTGGCCAAAAACCCCCAACACCGCTTCCCCAGCTGCCGCGAGTTCGCCCACCACCTCAGCGCCACCCTGTACCACCTCGCCGAGCACTCCTCACCGACGCAGCACGCCACCCCCATCCCCGCCGCCGCGCCGCCACCGTCACCGCAGCCCGGCCTGCCGCCGGCGCCCCGACCACGCCCGACACGACGCCGCGGGCGCCTGGCCGCCGGCGTCGCCGCGGCCGTGGCCGTGGTGGTCGCCGTCGTCGCAGGATTCGTCTTCATCTCCGGTGACACCGAACCCACCGCACAGGAGCTCGCCCACCAGGACGCGGCGCGCACAGTCGGCCAGCAATACCTGGAAGCACTCGCCGCCGGCGACGCCCACGCTGCCCTGGATCTCGTGGTCACCGCCCCCGCAGATACCCGGTTCCTCACCGATGACGTGCTGGCCAGCCAGCTCAACGCTGCACCCATCAGCCAGATCTCGGTCACCAGCGCCCCGGCCAAGCCGGGCGATGATCCAGCGCAAGTGCAGCAGGTGCTGCTGGCCGCCACCTTCGGCGGTCAACGTTCCCAGGTGCAGATCGGGGTCGAACACCACGGGGATCGGTGGCTGCTGCCCCGCATCACCGCCGACGTCGCCGTAGCCAACCCAGGCAGTCCCTTACTCGGGGTGACCACCGTCTGGGACATACCGCTCGGTGGTAGCCCGACAGCCACCCTGTTTCCGGGTGCGGTGAGCGTCGGCTCCAGCATCAACGCCGTCGACATCACCGCCGACGCGCCGCCGCTGCTGCTCGACCGGCTGCTGCCACCCGGACGGGCGGCGATCACGCCCGAGGTCACCCTGACCGACACCGGCCGCATGGAAGCTGACTCCGCCGTCACGTTCTGGGCGTTCAAGTGCTACAGCGGCAATACCTCCGGCATCGGGTGCCCCGATATCGGCAGAACACCCGACAACACCCCGCCGAACATCGTCCCGGGCACCACCAAAATCACCGGCGCCGGCGACCTGCGACCCGTGAACACCGAGTTCGATGCCCAGCGACTGACCCTGACCTACAGCGGCGGACCCGCCCAATTCCCCGCCGAAGGCCAAGCCACCTCCGGCTCCCCCACCTACACCATCCCCTTCCAGGTGAACGGCACCGTCGACCTGACCAAGGCGCCGCCCATGCTGTTCACCGTCGCCAGCTAACACCGTGGTGCCGTCCGCCGCGTCGTACAGTGCGGCGATGAACTGCGCCACCTCCCGCGCACCGCACCGGCGCGCCGACAGGCGCCCCGCAAGCTGGGTGCGCCGATGCTGACCCCCGGCAGCGTGCTCGCCGGCTACCGCATCCACCGGTTGCTCGGTGAAGGCGGGATGGGCTCGGTCTACCTCGCTGACCACCCCAGCCTGCCCCGCCAGATCGCGCTGAAAGTGCTGTCCTCTGAGCTGTCCCGCGACCCCGATTTCCGCGCCCGATTCCTACGGGAAGCCGACGTCGCCTCGAATCTGGAACATCCCAACGTCGTCGGTGTCTACGACCGCGGCCAAGCCGACACCGGCGAACTGTGGATCGCCATGCAGTTCGTCAACGGCACCGACGCCGACGCCGCCCTACGCTGCGGGACGATGACCGCCGCACGCGCGGTCCACATCGTGGTCGAGGTCGCTGCGGCCCTGGACTACGCCCACTCCCGCAACATCGTGCACCGCGACGTCAAACCCGCCAACTTCCTCCTCTCCGGAACGCCCGGACCCGAAGAACGAGTGTTGTTGGGCGACTTCGGCATTGCCCGCGCCCTCGACGACTTCGGCTTGACGGCCACCGGTTCGGTAGTCGCGACGTTCGCCTACGCCGCACCGGAAGTCCTCGCCGGCGACCCCTTCGACGGCCGCGCCGACATCTACTCCCTGGGCTGCACGCTGTACCGCCTACTGACCGGCAAAACGCCCTATCCCACCACCAATGGGATGGCCGCGGTGATGATGGCCCACCTCACCACTGCCCCACCCCGGCCTACCGCGTCGGTGCCGTCGCTGCCGCCGGCTTTCGATGAGGTGATCGCGACCGCGATGGCCAAGCAGCCCGAGCATCGCTACCGCAGCGCCGCGGCACTGGCCGCCGCAGCCACCGCCGCCATCACCAATGGTCAGGTCAGCTCCACCACAGCGGTGCCAACACCTCCAGGTGCAGAACCGCCGCCGGCGGGGCCGTGGTGGGATCAAGGCCGCCACGGCGGCGCCCGCACCCGCCTGGCCCACCCCGCTGCATCGGCGCCGCCCCCGCCCAGCGCCGCGCCATCACGTCCGCGCCGACGCACCGCCCTGCTCACCGCCGCGGCGACCGCAACGGTCGCGGTCGTGACCGCCGGGGCGATTGCCGTCTGGCCAGAGTCCTCCACCACCGACGCCGCCGATTCCGGCACCGCCACGGAGTCGACCGGCGCGCGGGCCGCCGCACCGACTCCGCGCACTGCGCCGACGCCGGGCGCCGCGCCGACCACCGCGCAGCACCCGGCCAACGACATCCCACCCACCGCTCTGCGCGAGATCCTGCTCCCGGCAACAGAACTGACGGCCCTCACCGGCGCCGCGCTGACGCTGGACAGCGACACCAGCGACGTGACCGTGGACCCCTCCACGGTCAGCGATCCCCAATGCGTCTCCGGCTGGTCCCCGGCACAACCCGTCTCCTTTGAAGGCGACACCGCCGCCGACCGCGACACCGTGACCGGAGCGGCGGTGCAGACCCTGCGGGCGCTGCATGCCCAACCCTGGCAGGACGGCATCGTCCAAGCTGCCGTCACCGTGACCCCGCCGGTCGCCGGATTCATGCTGCGCCAACAACGACGCTGGGCGGCCTGCGCGTCCGCGGGATCGGTCACCATCACCGCACCGCAAAGCCCGCCGCGCACGTGGACGTTCACCCCGCCGGTCACCACCGCCGGCGTCCTCGTCATGGACCTACGCACCGACGGCGCCGCATGCCAGCGCGGCGCCGCCACCCGCGGCAACGTGATCTTCGACGTCCGGCAATGCCGCACGGACGGCAGCAATGATGTCGTGGCGCTCATCAATGCCCTGTCCGAGCGCCTCCCCACCGGGTGACGACGCTGCAGCAGATCCGTTGCTACGCTCCACGCAGGGTTCGTTCATCAGGGCTGATTCGGGGGTATCGCCATCATGACCAGACTGTCGCGGTTTGCCGGCATCGGCGTTGCCGCTGTTATGGTCGCGGTGATCGCGGGATGTAGCTCCGACGACGGCAGCAGCGCCGAGCAAAGCACCACCGCTGCCACTGCCGCCACTGCACCGGCGGCTCCCACGACCACCAGCACCGAAGCGCCACCGCCGCCGCCGCCGCCGAGCGATGAGCAGCAGATCCGCGACACCCTGTCCGCGTTCCAGGACGCCTACAACAGCGAGAACTGGGCGGCCTATCAAGCGTTGATGTGCCCGAGCATGCGCGAACGCTTCACCGGCTCAATCATGGACTCCGTCCGCCAAACTCGCGCCTCGGCCGGGCTGACCACCATGGCGGTCAAGGCCGTCACCATCACCGGCGACACCGCGGTCGTCACCGCCGAGAACACCAACGAACTCACCGGCACCGCCACCGTGGACCTGCCCCTGACCCGCGGCGACGACGGCTGGGCCGTATGCATGGCCTACTGACCAGCCGCGCCCGCCGGCGGCGGCGGCAGGCCACCGCGTTGCTCGCCGCGGCCGCAGTCGTAGGTGCGTGCACCTCCACGAACACCGGGGGCACCCCCACCACCGCGCCCTCGGCCGCCGCTGCGACCGTAACCACCACCATGCCTGAGGATCCCGCCGCCTTGGAACCCGGCCGCTACCCCACCACCGCAGCCCCGCCCGCCGGTGTGGCCGGCACCGACACCGACGGGCGTCTCGTCGAAGGACGCCGGATGGCCGGCGCCGTCACCGGCCCCTGGCAGATCGATCCCACCCTGACCCGCAGCGGCGGCGCGACCGCCGCGCTGATCACCAACCCCTCCGAACTCGGCTCGGTCATCTACCCCACCACCACCTACACAACCCCCAACCTGACCACCATGCTGGTCGCCTTCAGCTCCGAACGCTGGGCCGCCCACCCCAACACCCTCACCCGGTTGCGCAACACGCTGCTGCGCTTCCCCGACGACACCACCGCCGCCGGCGTCGCCGCCGGACTCAACGACGGCACCCTGACCATGCTGGTACGCACCGACAGCAGTGACCCCATCCCCATCGAACCCATCCGCACCGTCCCCGTTCCCACCGCCCCCGACGCCTCCGCCGCCCTCCTCACTTTCCGCGAGGGCACCCAGACCGTGCACGAAGCCATCCTGATCACCGCCCGCGGACCCTTCGTCCTTGTCCACAGTGCCCGCACCGCAACCGATCCCGACGCCGCGGTCGCGCTCGTCGCCGACACCCTCGCCGACCAGCGCGCCCGGCTCGACACCTTCACCCCCACCCCTGCCGACCAGCTGGTCGCGCTGCCGCGCGATCCGACCGGCCTCGCGGCCCGCACCGTCGCGGCCACCGACCCAACTTCTCTGGCCAGCGGCACCTTCGACGCTCACGGCGCGCTGCACCTGCAGGCCGACCCGATGGCGGCGGGCGCAGCGTTCACCGATGCTGGTGTCGATGTCGTGTCGGCTGCACTGACCACCGTGTACCAGAGCAGCGATCCCGCCGCGGCAGCCACGCTCGCCGGACAACTGGGCGACAACGCCGCAGCCGAGGCCGCGGGAGTGCCGGGCCTACCCGACAGCCACTGCGGTAGCAGCGTCGGCGCAGGCGGGCTTGCCCGCTACCAGTGCATCGCCACATTCGGCCGGTATGTCTTCACGGCCTCCTCCCGCGACCTCAATACTGCCCACCAGCAAGTCGCCGCCCAATACCTGATGCTCCGCGGCTCCTGAATCACCCCGAAAGCTGTGTCAGCAACACCCGCCGGGCACTGCGACAATGAACCCTATGAGCGCTCACACCGCCTGGCGGCAGGGCGTGGCTGACCGCCGACGCCGAGCACAGCCCGCCGCCCGTGGGGATCACCGCTCATGAGCGACGATCCGGCGGCAACCTGGTGGCAGCAGAACCGGTTCCGCACTGATACGCCGCTGCGCCGCCTCATCGAGGGGTTCGAGGAGATCGCCGACAGCGCGATCCCGTATCACTGGATACCCGGTCGCGCGGAAAAGCTGTATGCCGAGCGTTTCGTCGTGTGGGCTGATCTGGCCGAGGAAACGATCACCTCGCTGCTGGGTTGGCCGAAGGCTGGTATCGGCACCGTCCGTGCACTCGTTACCGCGGCGCGCGAGGCCGTCGCCCTGGCCCAGGCACCGCCCTTCGACGACCACACCGACGCGGCGGCCGCCGTCACCAGGATGCTCGAGCAGCTCGACGACTATGACCGCCGCCTCTTATCGGCACGGCGATGGGCGTTACAGCCGTTGACGATTCGGCAGACCGCCGAGCACCTCGGCGTCTCGCCCATCAACGTGGAACGGCACACACCGCACGCCTACCAGCGTTTCCAACATCTGCTCGCCCAGCCGGTCCACGCTGCCGTGAGCCGGCACGCTGCGCAACTCAGTGAGCACCTCGGACCGCTGACCGAGCCCACTGTCGCCGAACAGGAGCTCAAAAACCTCGATCTCGACCTCACAACGGAATCCGGACAGCTGCTGCTGCACGTCGCCGGACCCTACACACCGAACGGCCCGTGGTTGGAACGCGCCAACACCGACGCCCTCACCCAGGCCGAAGGCGTGCTCGCCGAGGCCTTCGCGCTGCGCGGAGTTCTCACGACACGCGACGTCACCGCAGAACTGGCCCCGCTCGGCGTCCCCGCACCCATGGCTGAACGTATCCTGCGCAGCCGACCCCACCTACGGCGCTTCGCCGACCGCTGGGTGCGCTGGGGAACCACGATCACCGACAAGGCCGAAGCCGTCCTTCATGTCTCTGCCGCCCCCGCCTCGGCCGACCTGATCGCCGCCACCATGGGCCCCGACTACCACCCCCACGTGATACGGCACGCGTTGTTCAACGACGAACGGTTCAGTCGCACCACCAAGCAACTGTGGGCATTGCGGCAGTGGGGCCTGACCGAGTACGGCGGCATCTTCGCCGAGTTCACCAACCGCATCGCCACCAACGGCGGATCACACAACGTCAAAGCCCTCCTCCGCGACATGAAGCTGACCTTCCCAGACATCTCCGAAAAGTCCTTGGTGAGCTATCTGGGTGCTCCCGCGTTCGTCACCGAGAACGGCCACGTACGCCTACGCACCGACGCCGATGGGTGGCCGACCGTCTCGCCGCCCCAGACAGTCCGAGGGGTTTTCCTCAACGGGGACAATGAGATACGCCTCGCTATCACCGTCGATGTCGACCTGCTGCGGGGATCCGGCCAGACAGTCCATCCCGCGGTCGCCACCGCCCTCGGCGTCGATCCCGGTCAGGAGCGCGTCTTCACCGGCACACCCGACCCGTTGACCCTCTTCTGGCGGGTGTCCGCGGTCAGTGGAGCCAGTCTGGGATCACTGCGCCGACTGGCCGAGCACCTCAAATCTCAGCTCGGGGACACCCTCGTCCTGGCTTTCAACCGCAAACATGGAACCGTAGAAGCCCACCCCTGCGGCGCGAATCGGCCACCGCGCCAACGCCTGCACGTCCTGCTCGGTCATGCACACGGCTCCCCCGCCGACGAACTCGCCCGGGCATTGCGCTGTCAACCCCACGAGGTGGCAGACGTATTGCACCAGCGTGGCGACACCGCCCTAGCGGCGATGGTCGCCCAACTTTCGGTGCAGGGATTCCTGAGACACCAGTCCCACTAACTTTCCGAAAAGTCGCACTCCAACCGCCGATCAAACCTCCTGCCGTCGGACGCGGGTAGTACGCGCATGTGCGTTGAGTGCAAACGCCGCAAGCCCTCGCGTCGAACATTGTGTTGCTGGTGGGCCCTGTGACCCCCACCTTTTATCGTCAGGCGCATGGCACAGGTTGAGGCTCAATCCGATGACGCGTGGGCATCGGCGTCCTGGGGCGGCCGGGCAGCGCAGTCGGCGGCCACCGCCGACCGTCACCTTCGGCAGACGCGTGCCGCAGCGGCAGGCCCCGATGACCAACGAGCCTCAGTTGTTCACCAAGTGCAGATGGCAGACGCTGACGGACGTGTCCGGCTCACTGAGCTCCACCGCGAAATCGTCGCCGGGGTGAACTCGTTACAACCCAGTTTGGACACACCAGCAGAGCGTCTACAACTGATCCGGTTCCTGGAGTCGAAAGCTGCCGAAACACAACTTGTTCAGGCAGCCAATCAGCGTGCTGCCGAGCACTTCGCCGCCGATGCTGACAATCTTGGGGTCGGCTATGAGACGCTTCAGGCTGGGCGCGGTACCGCCACGACAGCATTCGATGAGCGCCGCCGGCCCGACCCTGGAGACGACGGCGATGGGACCGTCACCATGGCAAACTGGGGGTGCGCCCCGCTGTCCCTGCCAAACATGCCAACCGTCCCAACTTCGCCAGAGCCCACGCCGGAGCCCAGCCTGCCGATCCCGCTGCGCGACTTCACCGAATAACAGCTGGAGGGCCGGGACGTCCACGACGTGGACTCAGCCGCCACCGCCGACCACCGGCGAGCCCATCAAGCTCATCCCGCCACCCACACCGCCCACCGTCATCACGATGCAACCCCCGGAAAACTCGGCTGATCTATTCCCAACTGTGACAGCCGTGAAGTCCTCGCAGTAACGGGACAGGTCACCGGAGCCGGCATCGGAGCCGCCGTCGCTCTGACCACCGGCCCCCTCACCGCCGGGGTCACCTGGGCCGGGTTAGGTGTCGCCGCCATCACCTTGACCGAGGCGATCGATGCCCTTGCCGTGTGCAAAGGCCTTGCGTAGTTGGCCGGTTCGTTAAGTCTGCAAACGACGACCGGCCGGTTGATCACGGTGGCCGTCCGCGGGACTGACGTCGCCCGCGGGAAGCCATCAGGTCGCAGTGACACTCGATCGCCCGTTAGAGCTCGATACGGCCATCTCGACCACCGCCACCCATCCCCCGTCGAAGCGTCGCAGCCAGGCCACCACGTGGCCGAGCATCCTCGGCGGGAAACGTTCCGTCGGCGCTATTTTGTTGCAGCCAGCGCGTCCTGCGGTTGAGGCTAGGACGCGGCGCGACTGTAGTTCTGGCCGAGCGAACGGTCGCGCAGCAACTCGGGGACGCTGCACCCTTGCACCCGCGCCTCGTTTTGCAACACTTCGAGCTGCGCGGGCGTGAAACGGACGAACACACCCGCAGTGCGCTGACGGGTTTCACTCATCGCGGTTCCTTCCGGTCTCGGTCGCAGTCCAGCCAAAGCCTTTCTGCGCAATGCGCTTAGTTTACGACATGATGACGCTATTTAGGGACATGCGGATGCCCGTGTCAGGGCCGTGACGTTCCCAATGCGCCTAAATTGGAGCATAATGCTGTAAACGTACTCCTCAGGAGCAGAAAGCGGGATGTCCGAACCGAAGCAGCCGCCGCCGGGGGTGGAAACGGAGCCACAGGGAGATGTGGTTTCGTTGCAGGAGGCTGCCTCGCGTTTGGGGAGAGACCCCCGCACGCTGATCAAGGCGATTCGGGCGGGCACGCTGCGCGGCGGCGCGATGCCCCGTCCGGAGCGGCTGCGTTGGTACGTCTATGCCAGCGAGTTGCCGCCCGTCGCCGGGGCGCTCTCGTCACCGTCGACAACATTGGCAGCGCCGAATGAGCGCATTCAGGACCTGCAATCACAGATTGTGTCGCTACAAGAGGCCAATCGTCTGCTGATCGCTGCGCAGCAGGATCTCCTTGATGCCGAGCGGGCTGGTCAGGAAGCCAGCGATAAGTATCGGGTGGTGGCCCAGCGTTATCTTGACGCGTTGGGACAGTTCATGACACCCGGTCACCTCGGTGACCTGGCTGGGTTTTGACCCTGCGGTTCTAGTGCAGCAGCTCGCGTAGCCGTTGGACTCCGTCGGCGCCCAGATAGGTGCGCAGCGCCGAGGCGAGGTCTTCGGGTTTGTTGTGGAAGTCGGCTAAGGCGGATGCGAGCACGCGGGCCCGGCTCGGGGGACGATAGGTGTCGGCGGGTTTGCCGTCGGTGTCTTCGTCACGGTTGATGGTCTTGGTCCAGCGCGCGACCTGTTCAACCATCGGGACTCGGGCGAGGCTGCGTGCTTCGCGGATCGCGAGTTCGCCGCCGCGTAGTGCCTGCTGCAGTTCGGGCGCAAGCTTGAGCAGTGCGCGGCGTTGGGAAACCCAGCCTTTGGTCTTGCGCAGCCGGGTGGCCGCCGCGTCGGCGCTGCCGCAGGCGGTGACGAGGGTTTCGACCGCCTTGGCTTCCTCGATCACGTCGAAGTCTTGCCGATCTACGTTTTCGGCGATGGAGGCGGAGATGAGGGTGATGTGGTCGCGCGCGACGAGGTCGTTGATGATGACCATGAGGTCGGTCCGCCCGTACATATGGGCGGCCGCGAGGCGCCGGCATCCGTTGATCACGACGTAGGGTGTGCCGATCTCGTCGTCCGGGTAGAGCTTGCCGTATGCCTCGCGTGTGACGGCCAGGACGGGTTGCAGTTGCAGATCGGCGATGGAGGCGAGGTCGTCGAGGGTGCCGACGTCGTCGCGGGGATTACGAGGGTTGGCGGTGAGGTCGTTGAGAGGGACGGTGCGTCCGGATGCGTCATCGCGCTTGGCAACCGTATCGACGGGCGAATGGGTGCCGACGGCGCCCGCAAGGTCGGCCAGATTTGTGCGTTGTCCCCGAGCCATCAGCGCACTCCCCCGACGTTGAGCTCCAGCGCGAACTTGTAGAAGTCTTCGCGGGCCTGCAGGGCCACCCTGTTGAGGGGGTACTCCGTGACGACTTGCCCTTCGGCGCTGGCGCGGGCATGCAACTTGTAGTGGCGGATCACGGTGTTGGCCAGGGGCCACCCATTGGCTTTGACGAAGTCTTTGGTCTGGTTGAGATCGTAGGTTCCATCGCGGGGGTCCCAGTTGTTGATGACCACTAAGTAGCGCAGTCCCCGCGGCTGTAGCACTTTCGTGATGGTCCGCGCGGTGGGATCAAAACTCAACGGTTCGGTTTCGATTGGCACGATGACTTGGTCAGCCATGTCCAGTACTGCTCGCAGTACCTCAGCCGCCGGCCCCCGTCCTAGCGGATCGGCCCCGTTGCCGTCTGAGTCGAGGTCGATCCAGCCCGGAGTGTCCACGTAGACGTGTTGAATGCCTGGCAGGTTTTTCAATGCGGCGAGCCCGGCGAGGTCGTCGTGCGCTTGCGCGATGTGAAAGGGCAGGTCGTCCATTCGGGATGCCCACCAGACCGCGGAGCCTTGGGGGTCGACCGAGAGGGCGAGAACTGGTGAGCTGGACTCCGGATCGTCGCCTCGATTGAGAACATCGGCAGTCACTGCAGCAAGGTTCACCGAGATGGTGCTCTTACCGACGCCGCCTTTTTGGTTCAGGACGACATGAATAGCCATAGATGGCCCTCCGTGTGCTTCCCCCGACTGTGCGGGGTACTTCGGATCAGACCCGCTCACCTTAGGAGATCGGGGTGGTGATGGCCCGTGCGACACGCAGGGCGAAATTGGGGACGCTGGTTTACCGCGGTAAACCAGTTCGCGTAGGCCGCCCCGTGGACCTGTGGACGCAGCGGAGCGTCACTACGGGGTACGGTCATCGTGGGGCAGCGAGACCACATCCCTCGGGGTAGGCAGAAAGTTCGATGAACGTTTTCGCCCCGGGACGTTAGCGAAACCCTTGGCCGTTCCGTGCGGGTCCTAGTCACCTCGCAGCATCCGCAACTGCTCGCTGCGACGGGTGCCGTGATGCGGTTGTTCCCCACTGGCGTTGGGTGCTTGAACTCGCTGAGGTGTCGGGTAAATACCGTGACGACGTTAGGCCGCTAATCACCGCGACGTTCGCCGCGTTGGTCATGTTTGAGCTTTGCCCACCCCCGCAGGCGCTGCAACGCGCCGCATTCGCGACGTGGCCGCCATCGTGGTCAGCGAACCGAACTCGACCGCGCGACACGTAGTGTCCTGGTTTACCGCGGTAAACCGGTAAACCTCGCGCACGGGGTGTCGTCACCCCCCTGCTCCAGCCGACAAGCGACCCCAGGTAGCGGACGCTATGGCAATCCCGTCTTGCAGCACCCCCCTTTCCGGCGGGGGGTGTGCCTCAAACTCTGGTCTAGGCCGCCGGTTTCCTGGCGAGGGACTCGTCGGCGCACGCTCACATGGTGGCCCGGGGAATGCGGATCAAACGCCTGTCCCTCAGCTCGCGTCTTGAGGTCGCGGAGTGCTGCCGCCAGTGAACGCAACCCCGAACGTGCGCCGCGCCTCGGCCGGGCTCAGGTCACACTGTCCCCACTCCCCCACGCCCCCCGGTGACCGCCGCTGCCGCTCCAGCATCGGGTGGCTTTTCGCTCACGTTGCGGCGGTTGGCGCACGTGTGCGTAAACGCTCGAACTACGCCGCCTCGTACGCCAGTGAGTTCGGGTGAGTGGTGGGCAGCGCCGCACTTCTACAGGCCTTGGTGGTCAGCCTCAGCCGCTCCTACCGGAGTGGGACGCTCTAATTCGGATTCGTTTACGCCTTGGAGGCGATCGCGGCGAGCGAAGACAGGACTTTTTTTCTCTCTACGGATGGCCCGTGCGTGGAGGCGGGGCGGCTCTGCCGTATCCGGGTCGATGCGGTGTGGACCAGTTGCGCTCGTCCGTGACCATGTCAGCGCAAGGACCCGATCACCGTTGCCATTCGGCCGAGGGACCGGGGATCCGATCACGATCCCAAGGGTCACCGCCCCCGGCCTTCCGGAGGGTCTACGGCGTTCCCACTGCGGCTCGACGCGAGGAGGGTACCCGTTGCCGTAGCGCGCGCTTGGTGGCGTGGGGTGCAACTCGATATGCACCTTCGGTGGCACGGTCGAGGTGAGCAGAACTAGTGCCCGGCGATAAGGCTCCGCACGGTCGGCCTAAACACGGCTTCGCCAACGTCCAATGACTCCAGCAGGTTTATGTCACGTGACGCATCGGGGTGCCCGGACGGACGGTGCGTTGTACAACGGACGTGTGCCCCTCCCGCCCGTGGTGATTCGGGGACGGCTCCCGACGGAGTTTGCACCGCCCGGGTAGTGAGTGGCCGGGCGAGCGACACGGCGGTGATGATCGCGGAAGGCCTATGTGTCAGTGAAATACTGACGGCGTGGCCACGCGTCCCAAAGTTCACCAACTCGAGGCCACGCGCGCCATCCTCGCGATCGCTCGCCGCCGCTGCAAGGTCGATGACCGCCACCGAGACCTCCTACCGGACGCCGAGGACTCCGATCCTCGTGAAGTGCTTGATTACCTGCGGAAATACAGCGGCAGCAACATTCCGCGGTGGGTTCTGCAAGCTGACATCTGCGATGCTCTCACGCTTAATAACTGGTTGTGGTGGGAAGACCGCCGGCGCGAACTGCACTTCCTCAAGGCCGGACGCGAGCGCGGCTTGTTTTTATCTCAGCTCGGCGCCCAGGTCGGCGTCGGCAAGCAGGGGGTTGTGGACCGTATCGATCGGCTGGAAGCATTACTGCGTTATGACCGGCCCGACGAGAAACTGTCCCGGACGGCGCGACAGGCGCAGCGGTACTCATCGCAGCGGCGGGCGGTTGAAAACGACTGGCTCAATGCACATTGGGAGGCATTGCGGTCGTTGATCGTCGACATGGTGGGTCTTGCGGAGCAATATCGACTTAGCGACGACGAGCGCGAATGGATCGATGAGTTGGCCATTGATGCCCGCGAGGGCGGCTTTACTCCGGCGACGATGGCGGTCTTGAGCCTGGCGGCTGCCGAGATGAGAACATCCGAGGCGGTAGTCGCGCTCGATAGTTCACGTCCGTACCGAGTTCATGCGGTGCTGAACCGCGTGGACGCGCTGCGGAGCAGTTTTGCGGCGGTGGGCACCGGTGACGGGGTGAAGCGGTCGGCTGGTTCGTTGCGGCCGCAGGCTAATTTGGCGATCTGAGGGCCCACTCCGCGGAAGCTCAGCCACAACGCGAGTTTCAGTCGGTGTCCTCTCCCCCGCTGTCCTGCCGTTAATCACGTATCAGAGGCGCCGGTTGACCAGTCCCCCAGCCAGTTATCCACACTTCGTTGGTACTAAGAGGCAACGTGCGTTGAGCTGCAGTATCCGGACGAAAACCGTGTGACGGTCGAGCTTGACCCGTGCGTGTGACGGCATAAACCGCGCGTTCCATACGCATGATGGTCGGGTTTGTAACAGGTCTTTGTCGCGTCAGCACACTGCACGTTTCCGGCCTTTTCCCGCAGTGATCGCGGGTCAAAACCGTGCCTTTGACGAGGCTCGCACGTACGACTTGCGGGTTGTACGACGTCCGTACGCACGTCTGTGCACACAGTGGATAACACGCACGACTTGCGGCTTGTACGACGCTCGTAAGCACGTCTGTGCGCACTACGGTAAGCACGCGCGGACAGACGTCGAGTTGTCGTGCGTGCACACGTGCAGGTAGACGCTCGGAGAAACGGGTCAGCTACCGGTCACGCGTACGGACGTGGTGCGGGCGAGGTGCCCGCACCACGCGACGATCGAGTTCATGTCCCGCCACACTGATCGCCATACGTCCCGTCAGTCACATTGGTAACAGTTCGGTGTCGCGGGTGTGTGACGGCGCGGCTATCCGCGGCGCTTGTCGTAGGTTGCCCGGCATGACAATGAGTGGGCATGCACGGGCCATCCTGGTCGCCAACCAGAAAGGTGGGGTCGGCAAGTCGACGACGGTGGCTGCGGTCGCCGAGATGATTGCCGCGGCCGGTAAGCGGGGTCGACGGGTCCTGGTGGTCGACGGTGACCCGCAGGCGAATGTGACGGTTGAGGACCTGGGGGTCACGGGGGATCGTGGGCAGTCGCTGGCGCAGACCCTGCAGTTCGGCGCCCCATTGGTGCCGGTGCGTAATGTCCGTCCGAATCTCGACGTGATTGCTGGTGGGCCGCAGCTGGCCGTGGTGGGCGCGGCGGCACATCTGATGGCGGAAAACGGGATTGATATGGCCGCCAACCTCGAGGCGCAGCTAGAGAGTTTGTGCGAGTCCGAACGCTACGACCTGGTGGTCATTGATTCCGGCCCCGGCGATGTGCCGCTGTTGGATACGTATTTGGCTTTGGCCAACTACCTGCTCATTCCGACGCGTGACGATCAAGCGAGCCTCGGCGGTGTGGAACGGTTGGCAAAGCGGTTTTGGCGTGCCCGCAAGCGCGGTGCCTCTATCCAGTTGCTCGGTGTGCTCTTGTTCGATGTCAACCCGCGAGCGACGAAACGGAACGAGGAGGTGTTCAGCCAAGTTAGTGAAATGCTGGAGGGCAGCGGCACCACGCCGTTCGACATCACTATTCGGTCGGCGCCGGCGGCCGCGGTGGATATGCGTTCTTTGCATCGCACCGCGGGCGAGCTGGTGGCGTTGGCCAACGATGAGCGGCGCAGCCGTTTGGCGAAGTTGCGCGAGAAACAAAGCCCGAGCCGCGCGATGTGGGCGAGCGATCCGAGCGGCCTCGCGGCCGACTATCAAGAGCTGGTGCGTCAGATCGTCGCGCGGTTGATGAAGTTTGAGGCGGAAACCCCCGTGCAGGAGCGAGTCGGATGAGCCCCACACGTCACAAAGCTAAGCCAGTGTTCGACCCGTCGGCGCTGGACGACGATCTCGATGAGCTGTGGCCGACGCCGAAGGCGGCACCGTCTGCCCAGCGCGGACCGGTTGCGCCAACGTCCTCGGCTCCAGCTGCGCCGCCACCGGTTGCGTCTGGGAATGCCGCTCCGGCCGTGCCGCTGGTGGCTCCTGCCGATCCCCAGCGCAGGGCGTTACCGAGATGAGACAGCCAGCACCAAGACGCTCGCGCCCATCCGTCGCGCTGCCTTCGTCGACGCCGCGGACCCGGCCTCCCGAAGTGCTTCTGTCTGCGGAGGTGTACGAGGAGTTTTATCGGGTGCTGCTCGCGGAAAAGAAGCTGCGTCGTGGCTTGGCGCGCACGATGGGCACGATCGTGCTGGACGCCATCGAGGCCCACGCGCCGCGGTTGGCCACGACGTGGGCTAATCAACAGGCGGCGGTGGGGGAGGGGCAGCTCTTCGAGCGACCGTCCTCGAACGCCGTACCTCGGCGCCGGCGGCATGCGCACCCACCGCGGACGGTCGTGCTGTCCGGGGTCACGGCGAGCAATGCTCAGCGTCTCGATGATCTGGTGCAGGCGTGGAATGCGGGGACCCGCAGCGCTTTGGTGGAACAAGCGTTGCGGTATGCATTCGAGTTGTTGCCGGAGGAGTAACCGTCTGAGGTTGTCGCGGTGCGTCGGTTCGGCGGCGGGATGGACGCGCTGCTGGGATTGTCGCCTCGAAGTACTGCCCCGGCTGTTGGTCGTTCACGGCAACGGAGTCCAGCGCGCCGTGCGGTGTGGCGGTGTCCGGACCGCAGCACGCGGAGCGGGCATGTGTGGCTGCACCGACGCTGTGCCGTCGAGCCTCAGGGCCTTCGTCGCGAGCCGCGTCCTCGTTGTGGGTTCGCGAGAACTGGCAGGCCGGTGAGGTGGTGCTGGCTGCGCCGCACGGACTTGGCGGCTCTGGTACGGGTGGTCCGGGGCGATCGGGCTGCGGTGGAGTATCCGCGACGGCTGTCGGTGTTGACGCGTGCTGTCGCACAGCGTGCCCGAGGGGCGGACGCGCGGAGGTGGTGCATCCGGCGACACCAGTGGGTTACCTCGCTCGACTATCGAGGTGCCGATGCCGGTCGGCGGAGGTGAGTGCACCGCCGGAATCAAGGAGCACCCGGTGGGCTTGGCGCCACAGAAATGGTATTGAGGCGGCAGCGTCGGCCGGCTCCAGGGTGTAGCCGAGGCGCCGGGCGATCGGAGTGTCGAGTGACTGCACAACCTCGGCGCAGGGCCGGCAAACGGCGTAAAGCAGTGCGGGATCGTTGATCTCGCGGCCTGGTAGCCGCGACGCGAGTTCATGAGCGGCAAGGGCGCAGCCGGGGGCCATCACTTCGCAATGCCCGCTGCAGCGCGCGAGGACCAGCGACCGCGGCGCCTCGGGTGACGTCGGCGGCCGCCGTGCCCTCAATACGTGTGCTGCGGCGGTTGTCGCGGGGGGTGGCGGTGAGGCAGTGCCGACCACGGCGGTCACCCTGAGTGCCTCGGTGTCGTCGGCGCCGACCCGCTTGCAGGGTGTGTCGGTGGCGATCGCAGTGAGCAGTGGCGCAACGTCGTCGAAGTCGTTGCTGATCCACACTCCTGCCCACATGCCGTCGGTCGGCTGCAGGTGTAGCGCGCGTTGCGCGCAGCCCTGCCGATAGGTGCAGGCCAGGCATTCTTTAAGGCTGGTGGTGCGTGCGACCGGGTTAAACCACTGATCGGGGTTGGTGTGGCAGGGCAGCACGGTTACCGGCTGGGGGAGGCCGGGCACGGCGGTCATGTGTTGTCGCCCTGAGATTGTCGCCGCTGGTGTACTTGACGCGCGATCTCGTCCAGGGCGTGGCGTTGTTCGTCGGCGCGGCGCCGTTGTGCGCGTTGGGCTGCGTCGCGGGCGGCGGCGAGCGCGGCGCGGTGTCCTGCGCCGTGGAGGGCGGCACGGCCGGTGTCGCGGGCCTGCTGGGCTGCTTTGCGTTCGGCGAACTGGGCGGCGATGCGTTGGCGGGAGGCGGCCAGCTCGGCGGCTTCGCGCTCTTCGTCAAGAGCGGAGGGTCGGTCGGCGGGGTTGCCGTGTGCGGACAGGATAGCGCCGAGCAGACCGATGGGCTTGTGTGGTGCGTCGGGGATCCAGTGGCCGGTGCCGGCCCAGTCAGTGATCAGTTGGTTGATGTCTCTGGGGGTCCAGCCGTGGCGGGCGACCTCGGCGAGCACTGGTGCCCAGGGGGTTCCGGTGCGGTAGCGCCGGGCCCAGGAGGGGCTTTGCCGATCGCAGATCCATCGGTTTGCCAGGGCCAGAGCTCGTGTGTTCAGGGCTGTGCGACGCGGAGCGGCGCTGCTACCGGCCTTTGGTCGGGTGCGGGTAGTGAGTAATTTCTTAGAAGAACTTTGAAGATCTAAAAGAGACCCTGCGGGATGGGGTGACAGGGATCCGATTCGACTGTCGTGCAAGGCCCACACTGATGCCCAGCCGCGGCCGCGGTCCCCAACGCGCCAGCTGGCGTAGCGCTCGTCGCGGGTGCGCTGCCGGCCCCGCATGACCTCGGTGGCGACGCCAAGCAGCCGCAGGGCAGTGGAGGCGCGTTGGACTGTCCGTACCGACAGGCCGGTCATCTCGGCCAAGCGTTCGTTGGTGGGCCGGCAGTTACGCCCGGTGCGGTGGTCGGCGAAGGAGGCGCGCGCCTCGGCCACAGCGACAAGCGATTTCAGGCTCACCGGGTTGTTCGGCATTGCCGGACGGCAATGGGTTTCGTACCGGGCGTGGTAGGCGGCTGGCACGGTAAAGTGTGCCCACCGGTGGGCGCGACCGGTCCAGCACGGGATCGCCCCCCAGTGAACGTCAACCCCCAGGACGATGCGGGGGGCCCGGTCGAAGCAGTGGCCGCCGGCGCGGCGGATCCACACCGGTGCGGTGTGGGCGACGCCGCGGCGTCGCAGCCGGGGTGAGGAGCCGTGGTACGGGCGGGTCGGGACGGCAATGGGGTCACGAAGCGCCGCGTATGGAATTGAAGGTACGCGTGCGCTACCGTGGAATGCGTCTTTCATGACGATTCCCTTCAGCGAGGGGGAGAGCGCGAGAGCACACCGGATTCGAGCGGCAACTCGGATTCGACGGCCCTCGGTCCAGTGGACCGGGGGTTTCGCCGTTCAGGGGTCTCGCGTGATGCGTATGTAGTTGTGGTGCAGTTGATTACGGTGCAGCGACAGGCTGCGTGGGCAGGCTCCTCTCCTCGTCGGTCGGGCCCCTGCAGCGCGGATATCCGCGTTAAGGGCGCAAAGGTGCCCTGGGCACCGGGCGGGTCTCAGCGAAGCGCGGATATCCGCGCTCGCCTGTGAGCATGCCGCATCTGTCGGTCCGAACGCGTATGACACGCCGCACCACTTTTCACACGGGTAACAAAGTGAAGGGGGGGAGGCGGCCGCGCTGGTTGCCGAGTCGGTGTCATGCGTGGAGGGCGATCGCGCCTGAGCTGGGCTTGCGCGCGGCGACGAATACCGGGCACGCTATCTGTTCTGCTCACGCTTCTTTTACCCCCAGACAGCTAAGCGCGACCGACGGCAGTACCTGAGGTCCGCCGCGTATCTACCCTCTGCGCCGGCCATGGTCCGCATCCATCCAGTGCATCTCCGAGTTCGTCGCCTTCCGGCACACCATGGCGCCCGGGTCCTCGCCGAGGCGCTGGCTCGGTGACCTGTTGTGCAGCCGAGAGGATTCGGTTGACCGTGGAGTGGTGGACGTCGTGACGGCGGCCGATGGTGGTCGGTGGTGTGCCGGCAGCGTTCTCGGCGAGGATCCTGGTAATCAAGGCGGCGTCCTTGGTCGTCACCCCGTCGCGCACCAGCGACTCAGCGACCGGCTGCCAGTGCTCGAAGATCTCGTCGCGTTCCATGTTCGGCCCTGCGGCCGCCGGACGGGACGCCGTGATCGCCGAAGGGTCGGGCTTCCTCGCCGGTACTGCAGTCAACGAGCGGTCCTGCCATCGCGGCGGCTCGGTCGCGGCGGCCGCCGCTGCGCTCGGCAGGGACGGCGCGGCGGCAAACTCGGACTCTACGCTGGTGGCGGTCTGGGCGATCGTGGGCGATGACTGCTTCGCCTTCACCGAGGGCAGCGTCGCTGGTGCAGCAGACGGCATCGGTAACTCCGCTGACGAGGGCTGCGGCTCGTCGGGATGATCCGATGCCGGCGAAGTGCCCGCTAAGTTCTCGTGATAAAGCTTGGCAGCTTTAGTCGCCGTATCCGAAATCTTCTCAGTGTCAGCGCTTTTGCACTCGGGTTCCGCTCTTTTCCTAGGTGTACTCAGCGAGAGCAGGCACAGTGTCGCGTGCGCGATCGCGATGTCGATCACTGCCGGCCAGATCCACGACATAGATTCTCGGATGCCCAACATCACTGCGAATGAGCGTAGGGCGTCAAACGACAGTGCAAACGAGCCCAGCGCCAGGGCCGCGGTGAGCGCCAGCGCCACCCAATAGACCCAGCCGGCCGAACGAGCTCGCACCAGCCAAGCCGCTGAATGTGTCGCTGCAAGAAGCACGATCGGAGGTACCAGAGCACCGAGGGCGGCAAGCTCACGAGTATCCGACGGGGCGATCAGGAGGGCATGCCCGACATTGCCGGCTACGGACATCGACGCTGCCAGAATCAACCAGCCAAGGAAGAAGGTCGCGGCGTGGGTCCGAGACTCGTCTGCGGTGGTGCTTTCGGTAACTGACAAGGCCTGCTGTGGCTTCCGCTGGTCGCGCAGAATCATGCTTCAACCCTATGGCCGCCCCCGACGCCTCGCGTGCACGATTTCTTTGACGGTGGGGGACTACCCGCGAACGACGCCGAATACGATGATGACGGTGGGCTGTTGTCGGCCGGACCACGAGCCGCCTCTCGAGCGAGTGAGTCTATGTACTGAGCTGCAGCGAAGGTCGTAAGTGCTCTGGCCGTGCTTGGACGGAGGAGCAGGCTTCGTCGAATGCGTTGTCCCAGTGGGTCAGCAGTCGGGGTTACGCGCGACGAACACCCGAGCTCAGGACACAGTGAGCACCTCGGGTAGCCGACAGCGAGTGCTGGGAGTGCGCGACAAGAAAGTGCACAGACAACCTTCGGTATGTCGGATACTCGAATACATGGCAATCTCGGCCGTCATCGAACTCGCACAGCAGACGCTGTTGCAGACCCACAGTCTTCTCACGCCACCCGCCGACAGCGGTGCCAGTACCGCTGACAATTTCGGCGCCCGCCTCGGCGACCTCGCCGCGGAGACCGACACCAGCCGACGCACCGTAAGCGGCAGCACCGCCGGAGAAACGGCGAATCCTTATGACTGCGTTGCCGACACTGCAACACGCCGGCTAACGGACTTGGGCGCCCACGACGCCAACCTTGGCATGTACCTGCGTGAAGCCAGCGAAGTCAACCGCACCGCACATACGCGATCGGCGTCCATCATCACCGCCGCGGACGCCGACATTGCCTACCTCACAACATGTTTGGATGCACCGGGTAGTCAGAAGGCGTTGCTGGCAGCGTTACGTGGCCATGTCGCCGAACAGGATGAGCTGATTCGGGCAACCCAGGCTGTTGGGGAGCACCTGGCCGCACAATTGCGGACCAAGCTGGATTCCCCAACGGGCGACGCGCCTACCGAGGCGGATCGCGGCACGACCATGCTGGGATTCGGGCCCCGCGCCCTTTCGCAGAGCCCGCCGCCGCGGCCCGATCCGGTTGCGCCCCTGCCCCCCATCACGGTTCCCGCGCCGTTGCAGGACTTCACCGGCCGCCAACTCCAAGGCCAACCCATTCCCGGGTGGTCGCCACCGCCGCCCGCGGTGACAGGCGACCCCATAAAGATGCCTCCCGCGCCCAATCCGGTCACCGTCGTTGACATGAACATCGACCCTGGGCCGGTCGACCTGTTCCCTCGGTGCGACGGCGGCGACACGGTGAAAGCGGGACTGACGGTGGCGGGAGGGATGCTGACCGCGGTTGGGGCTGTCGCAGGGACCGCACCCACTATGGGCACGTCGCTGTTGGGTCTCAGCGTCGCAGGAATGACCATCGGCAGCGGGATCGACGACCTGTACAACTGCAAATAGCGCACAGCAATGCAATGTCGCCCGGTTCCTAGGCTGAGTTCTGCCCGATTGGGCTAGCCCGGCGTCGAATCAGGTCGTCCCCCGGAAGGAAGTGCCATGCAGCACGGTTTTGCGTACGAAGATGTCCGCGACGATGACCGCGGCGACCGTCGCAGTATGGCGATTTGAACCCGCACGCCTACGGTTATCATCTTTCACGGCTGGGGTCTGGTGGTCGAAATGGCATTCGGCGTGTCTGAGTGCGAGTCGTATGAACGTCGGCGTCGATCAGCCTGCGCGGCTGCAGGATTCACTCGGTGGCGAGCAG
This sequence comes from Mycobacterium sp. MS1601, assembly GCF_001984215.1. Classification (NCBI taxonomy): domain Bacteria; kingdom Bacillati; phylum Actinomycetota; class Actinomycetes; order Mycobacteriales; family Mycobacteriaceae; genus Mycobacterium; species Mycobacterium sp. MS1601. Next base: position 80,589 of record NZ_CP019422.1, on the reverse strand, counting down.
ATCGCAGCTTCAGCGCGATTCCCGGACACGGCCGTACTCGTGAAGCTTTGCCGATCGGTGGGAGTCAGGCGCGGATAGATGTGAAACCGCGTCGGCGATAGAGACTCATCCCTTTCAATTGATACAGCTCTTACCTGACTCCGCGGCTGCCTCCGCGACGGCGGCCAGCTGCTGCCCACCTGATCTCGGAGGGCGTGCACGGTGCGTCTATTGGCGACCGTGCGGCGGACGCAGCGCGATACGAAGAGCCTATGCCGCCCGAGTGTGCCCCAGGGGTATCTCATCCGAGGGCCACGGCTCGTGCTTTGTAAGGCCTCAGCACCGCTTGTCACACGAACCGTGGGGTCGGCGTCCATCGCTCATACACCGGTCGGAGGTGCGCCCCGAAGGGAAAGGGGTCCTTGTCGCGGCCGGACTGCGCATTTGTCGCTGTGAAGGGCGCGACGTGCCCTCACGCGATCTTGATGTGCCTGAAGAGGTAATACCCGGCGGCGGTCGATGGGTGTCAGCTCGCCTGCACTATGGGAGCGGGCTTGCGGTGTAGAGCGTCTATTGTGGCTTGCGTCTTAGAGCCCCATCGTGGGTCGAGCGCACTGACGAGGGCGACCCACAGCGGCAGGGCGACGGTCGCCTTGAGCGTGTCGGCGTTGACGCCGCGAGCGGCGGCGGGGGAGCGGTAGGCAATGTTCCATGCCAGCGCCCGGGCCGCGTCGTCGATGATCCAGTACAGCAGTTCGTCGGTGTCGGCGGCTTGGGCCGTGCGCGGTTGGCCGGTAAGTACGTCCATGGAGTAATAGCGGACACGGCCGTCCTCGACGGTGTAGGCGGAACCGGGGGCGCCGACCACCGGAACCGCCCGAAACTGAGGGCGGGGGAGAATTCCCTTCGCCTCAATGCGCGCGACCGCACTGAGTTGCCCCAGTGTTCGGTCAATGCTGGCTTCGAGCGCGGATTCGGGGCCCGCAGCGCCGGCCGTGATGAGGTGATCAAGGTCGGGCCATGAAGGCAGCGGTGAGACAGCTTGGCCCGGGTGGTGGTCCAGGAACGCGGTCGCGACCCACACCATCTTCGTTGCATCGAGGACATCGGCTTGGCCGATGCTGGGGTCAAGGATGTAGGAGATATCGACAGGGAGATCGGTGGCCGGGACGGCCAAGTCGGTCCCCGGGACGCGAGGATGCAGCGCAACGTAATAGATCCATAGGAATGGCCCGTGCGCGTCTCTGCCGTGCTGAGCCCCCGGATAGTCGGCGGCCTCCGCACTCGCCGGCAGGTGGTATTTGACCGGATTCGCCAGCTGAGCACATAGGTGGGTATCGCCGTCGGGGCCGGGGAGGCTGGTGAGCACGGTGGCTGGTGCTGCGGCGCCATTGAGCAGCAATACGGGGCCGCACTCAACGTGGTGGAGAAGTACCTCGCTCATGAGCTCCACGATATGCGGCGCCGCCTGCGAGCACCGCCCAGCTTCATCGCGCACGTCCTGACCTACCTCTGAGTAGCATCGGATCTCCACCTTGGCAGCCGGCCGAGGCGTACGCTTTCTGCTTTACTGCCTGCAAGACGTTGATGCGCAGTGAGTTTCGTTGCCGGTCGCGGGTTGCCGACGCCGTCGGCAGCGTCAGCTGTCGGTGCAGGGCTCGTCTGCGACATCGAAGCCGCCATGGGCGGCCAGTGAACGCAGTTGACGTAGCGCGAATTTGCGGCCTCGACCTTCTTTGGGGATGTTCACCCCTGACCACATGCCCTCGGCCCCGGGGTGTCGAGGGCGTCTTTAGCGCACTGCCAACGCCGCGGGCAGCCACGGCACAGCGCCTTGAGCTCTGCGTCTTCGCCGCCGGCGGCCCACCTGTCGGGGTCGGACATGCATGGCTGGGTGCTCTTGCGCACCGTTGGTCGTTCGAGTGTCACTGTCACCGTCGCTCCTCCCACTGAGCTATCGAATGACGCTAACTTTAGCACTTAAATTTAGCGCCACTCTATCTAGCGCTAAGTTTCAATGATGAAGTTTTGCGCCTACGGCTGTATGTCGCAGCCGCCCAGCGTTAGCGCCTACTTCACTGAAATCCGGCCAAGATGTACCTCGTGATGTTCCGAAACCGTGATAACCGCTGGTTACACTGACGCGGTGAAGGAAGGCGACACAGACGACGGGATTGCCCGCGCTGGTGCCGCTGTCGCAGCTCGCCGACGTGAATTGGGTATTTCCCAGCGCGAGCTGGCACGCCTGAAAGTCATCACAGCCCCGGCGCTGATTCACTTTGAGAAAGGCCGGTCCTGGCCCAGGGAGCGCACCCGGCACACCCTGGAAGAACTTTTGCAGTGGCCGGCAGGAACGATAGCGCGTATCCGGGCCGGAGGCACGGCTGATGAAGTGGCTGCCTCGCCGCCGGATGGGTCCGAGAACGCTGTGCTGGTGGTGGATGCGCTCAAGTTGGCCTTGGCCCGTTTCGACACTGCGATCGACGATCTGCCCCCGGCCTCGTCACCGGACTTCGTAAAACGCGCGTCGACGATCCTGGCTGATCTGCGCAAGCTGGAGGCTCTTGCCGCGCGGGCGATGCGCCACAGCCAGGGCTCGCCGGCTGAGGTGGTCAAGTCTCTGGGGCTCATTCGCCGCCGCTACGACGAACTCATGCTGAAAGCTGCGGCCCATCCGGAAGCCTCACTGGGCCAGCGGCTCTACGCCGCACGGCGCCGGGCGAACCTGAGCGCCGGTGAGGCGGCCGCGGTGGGCGGACTCTCGGCGGAGCTGGTGGAGTCTGCCGAAACAGGCAAGCCGATGGACCCCGGAAGCGCTGCGCGGGTGGAAGCGTTGATCGCCGAACTTGCCGAGCCGTGACGTGTGGCCGAAATTCGTGCGGGCGGTTGTCGATGCGGGCATGAAAATGGATACGTGAGAACACGTTTGGCGATTGCGTTGACATTGGTCGCCGCTGTGGCGGCGGCCCCCGCCTCGGCGTGCGCCGCTCCGGTTGAGGCGGCAGCAGCCACGGCGACAGTGCTGCGCGTGGTTGACGGTGACACAGTGGACGTCCTCGACGACGCTCGCGGACGTCTTCGAGTGCGCGTGCTGGGCATCGACACCCCGGAGACCAAGCGGCCGGGTTACACCCAGGCATGCTGGGGCCGTGAGGCCACAGAATTCGCGATCTCAATCCTGCTGAACCGTCGGGTCGCGCTGATCGCTGATGCGAGCCAGGATGCGCACGACCGTTACGGACGCACTTATCTGCATTAGTCAAGCTGTTGCTGACGCGCCTGCCCGCGAAGGCCCGTGGCGAGGGGAGGACCTCCGCTCGCTGACCGGTTTATACCCGCGATATGCCCGTTTCATCGTCGGTGAGTTCACTCCAGATGCGTATTCACCGTCGTCGATCACAGGTGTGAGACAAGAAATGAGACACCGCGACCTGGCGCTATGCGAACACAAGTTAGGCCGTGCATGGCTGTCTCGTTTCTCTAGAAACGAGACACAGCCGCCCTAGCTGCGCCCCAATGCTTGGTCGAGTGCGGTGGTGAGGTCTTCATAGCTGCGGGGTTGGATGCGTTCGTCGTTGATGAAGAAGGTGGGGGTGCCTTGGACGCCTAGTGCGGTGCCGTCGCTGACGTCGAGTTGGATGCGCTCCAGGGTTGCGGGGTCGTTGTAGGTGGCGTCGAACGCGCCCATGTCGAGGCCAAGTTGTTGGGCGAACTCGCGGAACACGTCGTCGGCCGGAACCTGTTGTTCACCCCATTCGGCCTGTGTCTCATACATTTTCTTGTACATGGCTTCGAGTTGGCCTTGCTGGGCGGCGGCTTCGACAGCGCGGGCGGCGCGTTCGGCGTTGAAGTGGGAGCGCAGCGGGAAGTAGCGCAGCACGAAGTTCACCCGGTCGCCGTACTCGGCGCGCAGCTGCTCGACGACCGGGTAGAGCGCGCGGCAGCCTTCGCATTCGAAGTCGAGGAACTCGACGAAGTAGATATCGCTGTCGGGTACTGAGTTCAGTCGGTGGCTGTTGTCTCGGACTGTCTGGCCGGCGGTTGAATCGTCGAGTGCAACCTCGGCCGTCGAGCCGGTATCGCGCACTGAAAGAAACACCACCGTCGCAACGGTGGCGACCGCGATGACGAAGATCGTGAGGAGCACGCGGGTGTTGGCCAGGATCGAGCCGAGGCCTTTCATACTCATATCGACGTACTTTAGTATATGGATATGAGCGAGCCGCTGGGTACCTGCGATCTGCTGTGTTTGGACCTGCCCCACGCGGAGCAGATCCGGACCGCGGTGCCGGACATCGCCACGGTGCAGGCCGCGGCCGCGGCAGCCCGCGGCTTGAGTGATGCCACCCGGTTGTCGATCGCCGCGGCGTTGGCGGCCGGCGATGAGCTGTGCGTATGCGACATGGCCTGGGTGATTGGCCTCCCACAGGGTTTGGTGTCGCATCATTTGCGCCAGCTCAAGAACGCCTCGCTGGTGTCCTCGCGGCGGCAGGGAAAGTTGGTGATGTACCGGCTGACCGAGCGTGGACGTCAGTTGATGGCCGCGGTGCTGCCCACGGTGAACGTGGCCGCCGGGAAGGAGCCTGATCGTGTCTGATGCGTGCTGCGGATCCAGTAGCGCCGCCGAACCCGAGGCGGAACGACCGCGACCGGTGGTGCAACCCGGCCCGTCCTACCCGTCATCACACCTACACGCACCGCGGCTGCCGTTGAGGTCGGATGCCAGTGCTGCGCCCCCACCCCTGGGCCAGACGCCAAGAGCAGCACCACCGCACCCGCTAAGTCGGCAGCCAACCTGCAGCGACGAGGCTGACCGCCCCGAGAGGAGCACCCGATGACACGGATCAGCGACCAGGCCGCCCTGGTCTACCGCAACGAGATGGCGGCCGCCAAGAACGCCGCCGACGCGACGACTCGGTGGCGACATCTGGAGCGGGCGCACATCGTGTCGCAGCCCGACCCGTGGCTGCATACCTGCAACCACGCCGCGATGTTGGCGCTCGCGCTGCGCCAACGCGACCGCCGCGAAGCGCTCGGCCAGGTCGTGCGCCTCATCGTCGCGGCGCCAGGCTCGCTGAGCGGGCGGTACCCCGTGGGCAACACCGGCCGTGTCGCTGCCGGGCTGATGACCCCGATGCTCATACCTGACGACCTCGCCACGCTGACCAGCTAACCCACCCAAGCGAGCACGCGCGAGACAGAAACTGAGACGTCCAAAATTCTCTCGAAACCAGACAGATTCGGTGGGGCGTCGCGCGGTCTCAGTCAAACCATGGATGCGTAGTGGAGCTGTTCCTCGCGCTCGCCTGACCATCGCCGAGCACGAGATTCATGAGGTGTGTGTCAGGGCTCGGTGGTCAGCCGGTCTAGTAGTGGTCGTAGGTCTTCGGCTAGTAGTGCCATGAGGTACACCGCCGCGACTCTGTGCTGGCGGTCGAGGACCATCGTGGTGGGCACCACGCTGGTCGGATAGTTGCGTCCCAGGGTGATGAGGCTGCGCAGCGAGGGGTCGAAGATGGAGGGATATTGCACGTTGCGGTCGGTCACGAAATCGCGTGCGGTGTCGCGGTTGTCGCGGACGTCGATGCCGAGGAACTGCACGCCCCGGTCGCGATATTCGGTGTACACCGTTTCCAGCTCCGGAGTTTCGGTGCGACACGGCGCACACCAGGAGCCCCACACATTGATGAGAACCACTTTTCCGGTGAAATCCGACAGCCGGATCGGTGTGTCGGTGAACAAGTCGGGTCCGCTCAGATCGCCGATCGTGCCCCGCGTCGAGGGTGGGTCATAGAAGATCGCGGTCTGGCCGCCGGGCGAGACGAAGTCGAAGGTGCCGCCTTGGGCGACGGCATCCTCGCCGGTGGTGCAGCCGGTGACCAGGCCTGTCGCGGCGACAACGGCCGCGACGGCGGCGACACATCGCCTGACGCTGGTCCTGACAAACCCTCGCGACGGCCACGTTGTGGACGGCGATGTCACCGCCGACGTTTCTGGCTGCTTAGTTCTCAAAGGCGAGACCGTGGACCAGGATGAAAATGCCGAGACCGATCAACACGATCGGGAAGAGGACGTGTTCCCAGCGTTCCAGGACTTCGGCGATGGGCCGGCGGGTGGCGACGAATTTAGCGGCGAGGACGAGGACCGCGACGAGGGCGAGGAAGACGATGCAGTAGGCCACTACGGCGGCAGGTCCCACGCTCAAAAAGACCGGAACGTAGACCCCGATGTTGTCTCCGCCATTGGCGAAAGTGACTGCGGCGACGGTCAAGACACCAACGTTCTTGCCCGCAACTTTGCCGTCGTCGTCGTCGTCATCGTCGTTGCCCCGCCACGCTTGCCAGGCCGCCCACAGTCCCAGGGCCAGGGGGATGAGCCCGAAGTACGGAATGACCTCCGGGGGCAAGAACGCGCCCGCGCCCAGCGTCACGAGCACCGCCGCGCCCAGAATCCCGGCGAATCCCAGGTATTGCCCCGCGGTGATCCGCGCCGTTGTCCCCCGTTGTCCCGCGCCGCGGGCGAAAAACAGCGAGAGCACGATGATGTCGTCGATGTTGGTGACGATGAACAGGCCGATGGCGGGCAAGACGGAGGACAAGATCATGCCCCTGGCCCCATGTCTGCAGCCGCTTTCGCCTGCCCACCAGCTGTAACGCCGGTGTGGCCGGCGGTCATGACGGCGCGCCTACCGGTGCTGTGCTGGTGGGACTGGCGGCTGGATCGACCGGCGCGGGGGCCAGCGGTGTGGTGCGCCCGGCCCGTACACCGTTGGCGATGACCACGATCTCGGCGAGTTCATGGACGAGCACCACGGCGGCCAGACCAAGTACACCGAACAGTGCCAGCGGCACCAGCGCGATGATCAAACCCAAAGACAGGGCGACGTTTTGCAGCATGATCCGCCGGGCCCGCCGTGCGTGGCGGAACGCTTGAGGCAGGTGGCGCAGGTCTTCACCCATCAACGCGACATCGGCGGTCTCGATGGCCACGTCGGTGCCCATCGCACCCATCGCGATACCCAGGTCGGCGGTCGCCAGCGCGGGAGCGTCGTTGACGCCATCGCCGACCATCGCCGTGGGACGCTGGGCGCGCAGCTGTTCGATCAGTCGGGCTTTGTCTTCGGGGCGTAGCTCGGCGTGCACGGCCTCGATCCCGACATCGTGGGCCAATGCGGCGGCGGTGGCGTGGTTGTCGCCGGTGAGCATCGCCACGTGATAGCCGTCGCGGCGCAGTTGGGCGACCACTTCGGCGGCCTCGGGCCGCAGTTCATCGCGCACCGCGATCGCGCCGATCAGCTGCCCGTCGTCTTCGACGAGGACCGCAGTGGCGCCGGCCCGCTGCATCCGCGCGACGTCACCGGCCAGCGGCCCGGGCTCCAGCCAGCCCGGTCGACCCAGCCGGATGGTGCACCCATCGCGGCATCCGGTGAGCCCGGCACCGGTGACGGCCTCGACGTCGGCGGCAGCGATGACGTCCTCGGCTGCGGCGAGGATCGCCGCGGCCAGCGGGTGCTCGCTGCGCGCTTCCAGTGCCGCCGCCACATCAAGTACCTGCTCGCGAGTGGCACCGTTGGTGGTGGCCACGTCGATGACGGCGGGCCGATTCGCGGTGAGCGTGCCGGTCTTGTCCAGTGCGACGCCGCGGATCTTGCCCAGCCCTTCCAGTGCGGCGCCGCCCTTGACCAGCGCGCCGAGCTTGCTGGCGGCGCCGATGGCGGCCACCACGGTGACCGGCACCGAGATCGCCAGGGCGCACGGCGAGGCGGCGACCAGCACCACCAGGGCACGTTCGATCCAGGTGGCCGAGTCCCCGAACACGCTGCCGATCACCGCGATCAGCCCGGCGACGACCATGATCCCCGGCACCAGGGGTTTGGCGATGCGGTCGGCCAAGCGCTGGGAGGCGCCTTTGCGGGACTGCTCGGCTTCCACGATGCGCACGATGCGGGCCAGCGAGTTGTCCTCGGCGGTGGTGCTGACCTCCACCTCCAGCACCCCGGTGCCGTTGATCGACCCGGCGTACACCTCATCACCTGGCCCGGCTTCGACGGGCACCGACTCCCCGGTGATGGCCGAGACGTCGAGTGCGGTGCGGCCGTGGCGGACGATGCCGTCGGTCGCGACCCGTTCACCGGGCTTGACCAGCATCCGGTCACCGATCCGCAAATCGGCAGGCGCAACAGTTATTTCGGCGCCGTCACGCAGCACCGTGGCCTCATCAGGCACCAGTGACAACAGCGCACGCAGACCGCGGCGCGTGCGCGCCAGCGAGTACTCCTCCAGTCCCTCGCTGATGGAGAACAGGAAGGCCAGCATCGCGGCCTCACCCACCTCGCCGAGGATCACCGCACCCACCGCGGCGACGGTCATCAGCGTGCCCACCCCGATCTTGCCCTTGGCCAGCCGTCGCAGCGTGGACGGCACGAAGGTGTAGGCGCCGGCCAACAACGCCACCGCTTGCAGCGTGAGGACCACCGGTTCAGCGGCGTTCATGAATCCCGCAATCACCCCCGCCAGCAGGAAAATCCCTGAGAGGGCGGCGAGCTGCATTTCCTTGATCTGCCAGAGCCGTTCGGGCTCATGTTCCTGCTCGTCGGCGCTGCGGGGTTCGTCGTTGCCGCAGCCGCACGCATCGCTCATCGGTCAGTCTCCTGGGGATCAGTCGTCGCGTCGGTGCGCGAACGGTTTCCGTAGTTGGGACACAAGGCGACGGCATTGCCGGTGGCGGCCAACAGCGTCTCGGCCGCGGCCAGCAGGTCGAGCAGCTCGGGGCGGGTCAGCGAGTAGAACACCTGCCGACCTTCGGGACGACCGGTCACCAGCCCGCAGTCCCGCAGACACGCCACATGCGCCGACACCGTGGACTGCGCCAGGCCCAGCTCCCCGATCAGGTCGACCACGCGGGCCTCCCCGTCGGCCAGGCGGCGCACGATCGCCAACCGGGCCGAGTCGGACAGACTGTGAAACAGCGCCACCGCGGCATCGAGATTCGATTCCCCCGACGTCGTGTCGGCGAGGCAACCACCCGCCTTATTCATCGTCATACAACGATGATAACCGGTCAGCAGCGATACTTCGAGGCCGGGTCGGAGTCCGATGTCTGCGCATCGCCGTGCGGCGTCGCGGTCGTGGACTTCAGCGCGCAACCCCCGCCGCGGGTGAACGGATAGATCATCTGGTGCAGGTAGTCGCTGGGGTAGTCGGGTTTGGCGGCCATGCCGAGCTGGGTGGAGTCGAAGCGGCGAGCCGGGTCATAGGAGTAGGTGCGCATCAGGTGATCCCAGATCAAGGTGAACAGTCCGAAGTTGACATCGCCGACGCCGGCCCATTTGAGGTGATGGAAGCGGTGGCCTTCATTGAGGGCAAGCACGTACTTTGCGGGGCCGATGCGGTAGTCGGCGTTGGAGTGTTGCAACAGCAGCTGAATGGCAACCGCCAGCGCCAACGCTGAGGCGACGTTGACCGGCAGGCCGATCAGGATCAGCGGGACGACGCCAGCGGCCATCTCGACGGTTTGGTGCAACGGGTGTTTCATCAAGCCGTTGAGGCTGTAGAAGCGGGTGATGCTGTGATGCACCGCGTGGAAGCGCCACAGCAGGCCGACCTTGTGGCTGGCCAGGTGCACGACGGTAATGCCGAAATCGGCGACCAGAATCGCGGTGAGGACCTGCGCGACGAACGACCAGTGCTGCGGCCACAAGTGGGGTGCGGGCACGATCGCCGCCAGGAGCGGGATGGCGGCGACGCTGGCCAGGATGAGGGTTTCGTTGACCGCGACGTGAATGCGGTCGCGGATGCTGTCGGCGCGGTCGTGGTTCCACTCGGAGTCATAGGGAATGATTCGCTCGACCAGGAACGCCGTCACGATCGCGACCACCAAAACCACGAGCAACCAGATTTTCGGCGCTCCGGAGGAGGCCAGGGCGATGCCGACGCCGTTGAGGCCGATCAGCATGAACGGCACGTACCCGTAGCGGGCCACCATCCGAATCGGGGTGCGGGTCGATGTCGAGGAAATCGCGCTCATGCGTTGATGGTCGGCGCTCGGCCCGGTGTAGGGCTTGAACGTTTCGGCTACCCGCTGCCCTCGTCGAGGTCCCACGACACATGCCGGCTCAGCACCGAAGGCGCCAGGCCGAACATCTCGCGGGTGGTGCGACTCAGATGCGCGCTGTCGGCGAACCCCGCACCATGGGCGGCGCCGGTGAGGTCATCCCCGGCCTGCACCCGGGTGATCGCGATCCGCAGCCGCGTCCACAACACATACCGGCGCAGCGGGATGCCCACCTGCTCGGTGAACAGATGAGTCAATCGGCTCGCCGAAACCCCCACTTGCGCAGCCAATTCTGTTCCGCTGACCGGGCCGGCCGCCGTCAGGTCGGGCAGCAGCCGCAACGCGTCGTCGACCGCCGGGTGACGCGTCGCGACGTCACCATGTGCGGCCGCGGCCGGCGCCAGCTGTGCGACCAGCTCATCAACCACCGCGGCAAGCGGGCGTCGCCGGGTGGAGGCGAAGCTGGGAGTGACCGCCCACCCGCAGCGCACGGCCCGCAGGTGCGCGGCCCGTCCCGGCGCGGACTCCGGCTCCAAGAACACCACCGTCCCCTCCTGCGCGCCGACCTCGATCCGATGCTCGGCGTCGGCGGGCACGACCACCTTCGAGCCGCGATACCGGGTGCCGTGGTCGTCGAGCACCGCCAACCCCGTCGTGGCCGACATGACCTGCACAGCGTGATGGGCATGGGCATCGGTGCTGCCAATCGATCCGGTGAAAGCCAACACCCCCGGACGCAACAACGCCGATCCGCCCCAGCGCGGTCCAGCGGTGGGTTCAGTGCCAGACCTGTTCGTCGTCACGAGCGATGGGCCGGATTGGTCGGGTTACGCCGAATGGGTCGACACCGCGGCGGCGACGCGGTTGAGGGCCTCGGCGTTGACGCGGTAGTAGGCCCATTTGCCGCGTTGGTCTCGGCTGACCAGGCCGGCGTCGACGAGCAGTTTCATGTGGTGCGACACCGTGGGCTGGCTCAAGCCGAGTGGTTCGGTGAGGTCGCAGATGCACGCCTCCCCGCCGGCGGAGGCGGCGATCAGCGACACCAATTTGACCCGCGCGGGGTCGGCCAGGGCCTTGAACACCGAGGCAAGACGTTCAGCGGCTGGTGTATCCAGCACGCCGCCGGTCAGCGGTGAGCAGCAGGCGGCCACATCAGCAGTCAACGCAGCAGCGGTCGCGGTAGCCATGTCCCCATGATGACACACGCATTGACAAACGTCGATGCGTCGCGCACCATCGGTCTCATCGAAGAACGTCGATGAGAGGAGTCGAGGATGTCGGAGCTGCCCGTCGTAGTGGTCGGAGCCGGACCGCTGGGTTTGGCGGCGGCCGCGCACCTGTCCGAGCGCGGCTTGACCCCGTTGGTGCTGGAGGCCGGCAGCGGCCCCGCGTCGGCGGTCGAGCAGTGGGCACACGTGCGCACCTTCTCCCCGTGGCCCGAGCTGGTGGACCCCGCTGCCGCGCGCCTCCTGGAGCCGACGGACTGGACCGCCCATGAGTCCGGGTTCCCGACCGGTCAGGAGTGGATCGACGGCTACCTCGCGCCCTTGGCCGAGGCCTTGGGTAAGAGCGTGCGATACGGCGCGCGAGTGGAAGCAGTGTCGCGGCTGGGCCGGGATCGGCTCGTCAGCCCGGGCCGCGCCGAGACACCATTTGTCGTGCACGTGAGCAACGCCGACGGCACGCAGTGCCGGGTGCAGGCCCAGGCCGTCATTGATGCCTCCGGCACCTGGGGCCAGCCCAATCCAGCTGGCGCTGACGGTGTTCCCGCGATCGGTGAACGCGCGGCGGCGACGTCGGGGGTGCTGACCTATGTCCCGCCGACGCTGGCGCAGGCCTCGGCGCTGGCGGGCAAGCATGTCGTGGTGGTCGGCAGCGGGCATTCGGCGATGACCGCGGTGATCCAGCTCGGCGAGGTGGTCCGCCAGGATCCCTCGACGACGGTCACGTGGGTGCTGCGGCGCGGGGTCAGCAGCGACACCTTCGGCGGTGGCGCCGCCGACGAACTTCCCCAGCGCGGCGCGCTGGGGGTGCGGTCCAAGGAAGCGGTCGAGGCCGGCCGGGTGTCACTGGCCACCGGATTCCGCACCGAGCGCATCGACCTGGTGGACGGACGCGCCGTGCTCATTGCGGAGGACGGGCGCGTATTGGCGCCGGCCGATCACGTGGTGGTGCTGACCGGGTTCCGCCCGGACCTGTCGTTCCTGTCGGAGATGCGCATCGAGCTGGACCCGATCCTGCAGGCCCCCGTCAACCTGGCCGGCTCGATCGATCCAAATATGCACTCCTGCGGCAGCGTGGCACCGCACGGCGCCGCCGAATTGGCCCACCCCGAGCCGAACCTGTACATCGTGGGCATGAAGTCCTACGGCCGGGCACCGACATTCCTGGCGATGACCGGCTACGAGCAGGTCCGCAGCATCGCCGCCGAATTGGCCGGCGACCACGAGGCCGCCCGCCGGGTCGAGCTGACCCTGCCCGACACCGGGGTGTGCAACGGGGCCGGGCTGTTCGACAGCCCCGAGGGTGAGAACGCCGGCGGCGGATGCTGCGGGCCCGCACCGTCGACACCGCAGCCGTTGTCGTTGTCGATCAACCCCGTTGGCGGATGACACCGGCAGAGTCTTCTGCAGCACCCAGCGCAGCCCGGCAGGGGCTGCGCTGGGTGCTGCTGACGTTGTGCATCACCGAGATCACCAGCTGGGGCGTGCTGTACTACGCCTTCACGGTGCTCTCGGAACAGATCAGCACCGAGACGGGCTGGTCGGCGCCCGCGGTGACCGCGGCGTTCTCCGCCGGGCTGGTGACCTCGGCGGTGGTGGGCATCCCGGTCGGGCGGTGGCTGGACCGGGTGGGCCCGCGCTGGATCATGACCGCCGGCTCCGTCCTGGGTGTGCTGTCGGTGGTGGCGGTAGTCGCGGCCCCGAATTACGGCTGGTTCGTCGCGGCGTGGGTTGTGGCCGGGGTGGCGATGAGCGCGGTGTTCTACGCACCCGCGTTTGCGGCGTTGACCCGGTTCTTCGGTGCCGACGCGGTACGCGCGTTGACGGTGCTGACCTTGGTGGCGGGGTTCGCCAGCACCGTGTTCGCGCCGGTGACTGCGGCCCTGTCAGCCCAGATGAGTTGGCGTCATACCTATCTGGTGCTGGCCGTGGTGATGGCGGTGATCACCATCCCGGCGCACTTCTTCGGATTGCGGCGCCCGTGGCCAGCGGTAACCACCACGCACCACCATGTCGAGGCGCCAGGACGCACTGCACGCAGCTGGCCGTTCCTGGCGCTGGTGGCAGCGTTCGCGCTGGCCGGACTGGCGTCGTATGCGGTAATCGCGAACCTGGTGCCGTTGATGAGCCAGCGCGGCATTAGCACCGGCGCTGCCGCGGTCGCACTCGGTCTGGGCGGCGCCGGCCAGGTGCTGGGCCGCCTGGGCTACCGCACCCTGGTGCGTCGCGTCGGTGTTGTTCCTCGCACGGTGCTCATCATGGGCGGTGTCGCGGTCACCACGGCGCTGCTCGGAGTGTTCAGCTCCTACGCGGCGTTGGTGGCGGTCGCGATCGGTGCGGGAGTGATGCGCGGCATCATGACGCTGCTGCAAGCCACCGCGGTCACCGAACGTTGGGGGTCCACCCATTACGGCCATCTCAGCGCCTACCTGAATGCCCCGATCATGGTGGCGACCGCGATCGGACCGTTCGTCGGCGCGGCGTTGGCCAGTCTGCTCGGCGGGTACGCCGCGATGTTTGTCGCCCTGGGTGCGATCGCCGCGGCGGGGGCACTGCTGGCGGTGGCCAGCCGACCGCGTGTCGCGACCCCCGTACCGATCGTCCGGGTCTGACCCGTCTCGCACGCGAGCTGAATTCAGTGCATCCCGCAGGTCAGCGCAATGCTTTCGTTCGAAGGTGGCGTGCCCAGGTCTGGGTGGCCATTTGGGTGGCGTCCCAGGGGGATCCGAGCGGTGGGGTGTAGGACAGGTCCAGCTCGGAGAAGCCTTCGACGGTCATCTCGTGGAACAGGGCGGCGGCATAGGTGTCGACCCGTTTGGACACTTCGGCGCTGCGATGTCCGACGAGTTGGGCGCCCAGGAGCCGGCCGGTGTGTTCGTCGCCGGTGATCCGGATGTGGATTGGGGTGGCGCCCGGGTAGTAGGCCTTGTGGTCGTCGGGGGTGGCCGTGGTGGTGACCGGTGTCCAGCCGCGGTCTGCGGCGAGCACTTCGTGGTCGCGCAGGCCGGTGCGGGCGGCCACCAGGTCGAAGACCTTGACGACCTGGGTGCCGAGGCCGCCGGCGAACCGCGCTGAGCCGCCGAGGGCGTTTTCCCCGGCGACGCGGCCCTGTTTGTGGGCGGTGGTGCCCAGTGGCAGCCAGGTTAGGCCGAGGAGGCGGTGATGGGTGTGCACGCAGTCTCCGGCGGCGAAGACGTCGGGCAGGTTGGTGCGCATGGCCGCATCGACGGCGATGGCGCCTTTGATTCCGAGTTCGGCGCCGGCGTCGGCGGCCAACTCCACGTCGGGTCGCACGCCGACCACGACGAGCACGAAATCGACTGTCTGCTGCAGTGTTTCGCCGTCACGGTGGGCGGTCACGGTCAGCGCTCCGGTGGCGGTGCGGGTGACGGCGGAGACGGTGGTGTTGGTGAGGACTTGCACGCCGTGGCGTTCCAGTTCGGCGTGGACCAGGGCGCCCAGTTCGGGGTCGACGGTGGGCAGCACTTCGGGCAGCGCTTCTATTTGGGTGACGGCGATACCGCGGGTGGTGAGTCCTTCGGCCATCTCCAGGCCGATGTAACCGGCGCCGATGATGACAGCGGTCTTGGGGTCGCGCTGCGCCAAGGAGTCCATGACGGCGAAGGTGTCGCCCATGGAGTGCAGCAGGTGCACACCGTCTTTCGCGCCGAGGGCGTCCGGGCCGGTGAGACCGTCGATGGGTGGTCGGGCGCTGACGGCGCCGGTGCCCACGATCAGGGCGTCATAGGACAGTTCAGTGGGTGCACCGGTGGGGTCGAGGACGTCGAGGGTGTGCTCGGCGACGTTGATTCGGGTGGCGCGGGTGTCGGTGAGCACCCGCATGCCGGTGGCGGCCAGGTCATCAGCGGTGCGATGCGCCAGGTTGCTCCAGTGGGTGACTTCTCCGGAGACGTAGTAGGGGATGCCGCAGATTGAGAAGTTGGGGTAGGCGTCGGCGACGACCACCGTGACCTCGGCGCTGGGGTCGAGTTCACGGATACGCAGGGCGGCGCTGATTCCGCCGTCGCTGCCGCCGATGGCGACGATGTGGCGTGCGGGCATGACAAAGACTCCTGCCTGAGCGGGATGAAATGGGGTGCCCGCGCCGCTGCGGACCGGTGATGGGGGGTTACGGGGTGGCGGTAGTCAGGGTATGGAGTAGGTGGCGGACGCGTTTGTCGATATCGTTGCGCACCAACCGCATGCGTTCGATGCCGTCGATCCCGCGCTCGGACGGTTCGTCGGTGTCCCAGTTTTCCACCCGGGTGCCGGGCAGCGGATCGAGGCGGGCTTCCCGGCCCAGGGTCACCACCAAGTCGACGTCACGGGCCAGGTCGTAGTCAACCGGCTTGGGCTTTTCGCCGGTGATGTCGACGCCCACCTCGAGCAGCGCTTGGGCAGACAAGTCGTTGACCGCACTGCCGGGTTGGGTGCCGGCTGAGTGCACGGTCACGGAGTCACCGGCGATCTGGCGCATGAGCCCGGCGGCCATTTGCGACTTGCCGCCGTTCTTGACGCAGACGAACAGCACTGAGGGCGTACTGGATACGGCCATGGTCATCCTTGGCGTGCGGTGACGTGGAGTTCAGTCAGGAGCCGGCGGACGCGTTCTTCGAGGTCGTCGCGGATGGGACGGACCGCGTCGACGTCCTGGCCGGCGGGGTCGGGCAGCTCCCAGTTCTCGTAGCGCTTGCCGGGGAAGATCGGGCAGGCATCCCCGCAGCCCATGGTGATCACCACGTCGGCGGCTTG
The DNA here is from genome assembly GCF_001984215.1 of Mycobacterium sp. MS1601. Lineage (NCBI taxonomy): Bacteria > Bacillati > Actinomycetota > Actinomycetes > Mycobacteriales > Mycobacteriaceae > Mycobacterium > Mycobacterium sp. MS1601. The sequence goes on along the minus strand of NZ_CP019422.1, from coordinate 64,582 downwards.
GACGATCTCGTCGGTCCAGGGCTTGGGGAACTCGCCGGTGATGTCGATTCCGACTTCGGCCATCGCGGCGACGGCGGCCGGGTTGATGGCATCGCCGGGCTCAGAACCACCCGACCACGCCACCGCGCCGTCACCGGCGAAGTGGGTGAAGAACCCCAACGCCATCTGAGACCGACCGGCGTTGTGGGTGCACAGGAACAGCACGGTGGGTTTGCCGTCGCTGATCTTGCCTTCGACCCGGGCCAAGGCGTGCAGGCGTTGGCGGGCGAACCGTTCGGCCAGCAGGGGCAGGAAGTTCGGGACCGTTGCGCGGCCGGCGAACTGGTCGTAGGAGGTGTGCAGGAACCGTTCAATGGTCTCGACACCAAAGCTGTCGCCGAAGTCACGTTCCAGGCGGGTGGCCGCGGTGGTGAGTGCGTGTCGTTGATCGATGGACAGGTCGCGGTGTGGGCGCAGGGCGGCAGGACTGTCAGACATGGTGCTACGACTCCTTTGTCGCGACGGGGGGAACTGCATCGGTAGCGGTGGACTGGTCGGCGAAGCGGCGGCGCAGCGCCAACGACACATAAACCAGCGCCACCAGCACCGGGACCTCGATGAGCGGGCCGACGACTCCGGCTAGGGCTTGTCCGGAGGTGGCGCCGTAGGTGGCGATGGCAACCGCGATGGCCAGCTCAAAGTTGTTGCCCGCCGCGGTGAACGCCAGGGTGGTGGTCCGCTGATAACCCAGCCCGATCGCCGCACCCAGCAAGTAACCCCCGCCCCACATGATCGCGAAGTACACCAGCAACGGCAGCGCGATGCGTACCACGTCCAGCGGCTGGCTGGTGATCTGGTCACCTTGCAGCGCAAAGAGGATCACGATGGTGAACAGCAGCCCGTACAGGGCCCACGGCCCGATCTTTGGCAGGAATGTCGACTCGTACCAGTCGCGACCCCTAGCCTTCTCGCCGAGTCGGCGCGAGAGGTAGCCGGCCAGCAGCGGGATGCCGAGGAAGATGAGCACCGACTTGGCGATCTGCCACGGCGAGGTGTCGATGGTGGTCTGTTCCAGACCGAGCCACCCCGGTAGGACGGACAGGTAGAACCAGCCCAGGACGGCGAACATGATGACCTGGAATATCGAGTTCAGCGCGACCAGGACGGCGGCGGCTTCGCGGTCTCCGCAGGCCAGGTCATTCCAGATGATGACCATGGCGATGCATCTGGCGAGACCCACGATGATGAGGCCCGTGCGGTATTCGGGTAGGTCCGGCAGCATCAGCCAGGCCAGGGCGAACATCAGCGCCGGGCCGAACACCCAGTTCAAGAACAACGAGCTCAGCAGCAGTTTGCGGTCACCGGTCACGGTGTCGAGGCGGTCATAACGCACCTTGGCCAACACCGGATACATCATGATCAGCAGGCCCAGCGCGATCGGCAACGAAATACCGTCAAGCTGCACGCTTTCCAGCGCGGTGTTCAGACCCGGGATCCAGCGCCCCAGCAGCAGACCGGCGACCATCGCGATGCCGATCCACACCGGCAGGAACCGGTCCAGGGTGGACAGTTTTGCGACGACCGGTGTTGAAGAACCCGAGGCCACGGTGTCGGTCATACCGTCACCCCTGCCAGCGCTGCCGCGTTGAGATCCAGCAGCGCCGAGAGGTCACGAAGCGCTTCGGGGACCACGGCGTAATACACCCACGACGCCCGACGCTGCGAGGTCAACAGGCCAGCGTCGCGCAGCACCTTGAGGTGATGTGACACCGTGGGCTGGGAAACGTCAATGCCACCGGAAATGTCACAGACGCACGCCTCACCACCGGAATGGCTGGCAATGGCGCTGAACAGCCGCAACCGCACCGGATCGGCCAGCGCCTTCAACTTCTTGGCCATTTCGGTAGCGGCCAGCTCCGTCAGCGGCTCACGCAGCAGCGGCGGGGTGATGCAGCAGGCGTCCGCCCCACCACCGTCTTGATTCGACATACGTCGATATTGACAGTCATCAAATCAAGACGCAACCAAACAACTGGTGAACTCGCGGGACGATCGCTTGATACCTCACTCGGAGCACGTCGACGGCCCAGACTTCGCCGGGAGTCTTTGAGTCTCATTCGACCGGGCCGAGCTGATGATCTGTCTGTCATCAGTCCGGACGACAGCGCTCAGAGGGACGGAGCGTCGGTGGTCGTCAGGACGTGCGGCGCCAGCAGCATGGGGTCCGCCTCGGTGAGGGCGGCCAGTCTGGCCGCCTTGCGGTCGGCGTGCTCGATGGTGATGCGTAGCTGGTTGACGTCGCCCAGCCACCGATTCTTCTGGGCTTCGTCGACCTGGGCTCGAAGGTTGTCGCGAATCGCGTTGAGCCTCGCCGCTTGGGACGGTTCGACCTCGCAGAAATCGCACCGGAGGCAAGCATGTTCATGGCTGCAGTCAGATCCGTAGGGACGGTGGCAGTTGCCGAGCGCGATCCGGCGCTGGCCGAAGTGCTCGATGAAATCGTCCCATTCGGCTTGTGTGGGCTCACGATATTCGGCGGAGGGTCGCGCCTGTCTGCGGTTGTCAATGAAGCGGTCGTACGCTTCGAAGACATCTTTCTGGTACACCGCCGTGTATCCACGGGTGACCTCGATGTTGTTGTGACCCACGATCCGTGCTGCCAGATGAATGGGAAAGCCAGAGTTCACGATGTCGGTGATGAAGATCCGACGGAAATCATGGGGCGTGAAACAGAGTGCGGCACCATCGGCGCCCGCTAAGGTCATGCTGTTGGCTAACTCCGACAGCCATTTTCGGACTGTGCACTGGTTGATTACGCGGGAACGTCCGCCCTCGCGGATCTGGATCAGATGCGGCAGCGGCGCGGATACCTGGCGCTCCTGCGTGTCGATACGGCAGCACAGCGGGACCCGGCTGTCGATGCTGACAAAGTCCACCAGTCGCGCCAACGTAGTCGTCAACTCCGGGCTGCAGGGAAATATCCGCTCTTGATCGGTCTTGCTAGGTGCGATCTGCAGGAGCGGAATGACGGTGCCATCGGGCTTGCGGTACTGCTTAATGCTCAAATGCGTCAGTTCGAGCATCTCTTCGATCCGGATGCCGGTGTGGCGCAGAATTTCGATGATGGTCCACGTCATGAATGCGCGGGTAACGTTGTACTGCAGGTCGACTCGTGTCTCTGCCCCATCTCGCAGGGTGTTGATGCGCACCCGATCGGGGCGTTTGCGCGGGGCGTGCTTGATGTAAGTGTTCCCCTGCACGGAGAAGGGTTCTCCGACCGGCGCGGTCTTGGCTGCGTCTCGCAACTCGACGGCTTGCAGGTAGGCCGCTCGGGCCGCGGCGACGAGTGCATCGATGTGCGGTGCGAGGGTGCGGGTGCGTGCTTGCATGCGGTGTGCCCGCTGGGCCCGGCGCTTCTGTTGCCCTCGGACGTCGCGGATGCTGACCGGACACGAGACAGCCCAATGCGCCCAGGTGGAGGGATCCTCGTGGGCCCAGGCGGCCACATCGAGGTAGAAGCTGCGGACCGCTCCCAGAATGCTCTCTGCGTGGCGGCGCGGTGTTCCGTCTGGTTTGGTGCGCAACCACTCCTTCCATGCGGTTGCCTGGGCTTTGGTCAGGCTGATTGTGTCGATGCCGGGATTGGCGTCTTCGATCGGCTTCCAGAACAGCTTCACCAGGTTTCGGCTTGTTCCGTCGAGGCTGGCGTAGTCCTGGCCGGCGGCGATTTCAGCAAGGTAGGCAATCAAGAGCCTGCGAACGCTGGGGGCTCGCACGTCGAAGCGGTCGACCAGTTCGGTGGGGTTGAGGCGTTTGGCTATCAGGTAGCGCCGCAGATCGTCGGCTTCACCGGCGAACAGCCCGCCGCGGCGTCCGTAATGCCACATGGCGTGAAGATCGCCCGGCGTCCTGCCGGTTGAGGTCAGAAACTTTCGGTAGCCCAACACGTGCTGGCTCTGTAACTCGGTGACTGGCAGTCCGTTGACGATGCTGATGCGCACAAGGTGGGTGACGGTTCGCCACGTCTTCAGTTCGGGTGCGCCCTCGTGCTCCGCAGCGGCGAAGTAGCGATCCCACACGGCGGGTTCGTGGGTGGTTGTCCAGTCGCGGTAGAAACGGGCCTGCTTGTTCTCGATCAGCCAGTCGTAGCCTGGGCGAATCACGCCCAGGAGAATGAGGGCGTTGATTGACAGCCGCGCTCCGAGCCGCGTGTATGAACCCGTCGATAGGGCGGGACACCAGGCTTTCGGCTGGTTGTCGGAATCGCTGGCCTTCCAACGGTCTTGATAGCTATCGCCGGCGTAGCCGTCCAACCAGTCCAACAGCCGGCTCAGCCAGAGCTGGGCGCCGCTGCGGGCTTCCGCCTCGCTGCGGTATTTTGCACTCATCCGCGCCATTACCAGCGGAACCCCCGAGGCAATGATGCGCTCGCGTTCAACGGCGGTGGCGGTGTTTCCGAACCACGGGTGGTCCTTGGCCATCGGCGATAACGGCGGCAACACTTCGACTGGATGGTTGGCGAACACAGACGAACTCGCCAGTGACTGTGCACGCGTGAGGACCCGCGGCATCAGAAGGTCCGACCGAAGAGCACCTGGAGGTCTTCTGCCGCGTAGCCCTTCGCTGGCGCGGGTGGAGGCGAGGGGGGCTTGTGCCAGTGCTGGTCGAGTTTGTCGATGAGTTCGGTGAGGCTGGGCCGCAGGTAACGGGTCGTGCTGGCGATCGACGCGTGGCGCATCAGCTCCTGCATCTCCGCGATTGTCATGTTCTCGTCTTGCGCGAGCCGCATGCAGAAAGTGTGGCGGAAGTCGTGCATGGTCACATTGGAGCCCAGCAGCGCGTTGCTGCGCTCGAGGACTTGTCGCATGGCCCAGTACGTCAGCGGTCGTCGGCAACCGCGGACCGTCATCCATACCGGCTCGTCTGGAGGCCCCACCGGGCGCTCGGCCAAATATCGGGCAATCCAAAGAAAGGCGGTTGGACTGATGCGAACGAGTACACGACTTCCATTGCCGCCCTTCGGAATGATCTCCGCGGTCTGGTCCGCCGCGTGAAGCAAACCCCGCCGCATGCTGAGCAACTCACTGGCTCGTAAGCCCGAAGAGATTGCGGTAGCCACAACGGCACGGTCCCGATTGGTTCTCAGCGAGGTGAACACCTCCTCGTAGAGGTCCACGCTGAGCGCGCGTGGCGCTCGCTCAGCCACCTTCTGCCGATACGGCGCGCGCTTCTGCTCATGTCGGAGCGGACCGTCGAAATGTTGGCGATGTGCATCAACTCGACTGATATCCCGACGCGATTTCGGAACCGGGTTGATCAACGGCCCCATATCCGCCTCGAGAGCGAACTGGTAGAAGCTGCTAAGCGCCGACAGCCGGCGATTGATCGACGAACGAGCGTAGGACGAGTCAAGGTAGGGCTTACCGGTCCGCTCATTTACAGAGCCCGGCGCGGGCCGGTGACTCTCCGGGCTCGATCCACGGCGACGTTGAGGATTCGCCCGACCCCGGTACCACCGAACCCAATCACGCACTTCACTTCGCGTCGCACTAACCCAGCAAACCTGCACTGCGTCAAGGAAGCGAGTCCAGCTCAGCAGGTCATACGCATAGGCGCGAAGCGTCGCCGCCGAGTTGTCGCAAGCGTCGAGATCGGCAAGCCACAGATTGACATGGACGACTCCTGCACCCGATCCATCGACCAAACGCCATGGCAACGAGCCCGACTCTCCGCGCTGAACCGCGCCGACCTTCGGAACGTCGAGACCCGCGACAGCTCGTAACTCGGCTTCGTCATCCATTGCAACCCCCGGTTCAAAACCTCAACGCTGCCGAGATTAAACAGCCGGACCGACAAAGCCCCCTGCGTATCCTCGCAGCGTGCCTATCCGAACTGCAGTTAACAGGACCTTGGCCTACGTCGAGACCGACCAGGGCGACTACTCCGTTCTTGCCGCGGCCGCAGGGGCAGCACGAAGCTACGTTTTCGATGTATCCAGGCCGCCCCAGCGGGCAGGCGAGATCGCCGCGGCCGAAGCGTCAGCGCGTAGTGCCGGCCGCGGATTGTGGGGCCCACCCTGCTTCGGGGAAACAGACGCTTAGGCGCAGTAGCAGTGCCACCTGCTGCCGAATTTTGTGTCTGGGGGGTGGGTCTGGGTCGCTGATACTGGTTTCGTGTCGGTTGGCGCGGTGGTGGCTCAGGTCGGTGAGGTGCTGGGCCGCGCGCACTCACTGTTCGGCGACCCGCCGGCCTCCGGGCAAGGACCCGCCGCGGGCTCGGTGATGAAGCTCTCCGGCGCCGGGGACCTGGTGCGCTCCGGTCAGGCCCAGATGGCACCACTGTCGGGGCAGCTGGCCACCAACTACTCCACCTTCGCCGGCGGCGCGGGCCCGGCCCTGGACACCCTGGCCGGCAACGACCGGGCACTGAGCACCCAGCTCGACGAAGCCGCCCGCGCCGATCGCACCGGCCGCACCAGCTCCGGCACCGTCGTCAACGGCGCCGCCGCCGACACCAACGGACTGGCCCCGTTCACCAACACCCCCGCCGGCCAGAAAGCACTCCTGGTCGCCCTGCGCCAACGCGTCGCCCAACAACAACAAGTCGTGCAGGCCTACAAAACCCGCAGCGCCCGCATGGCCGCACTGATGCGGTCGATGGCCTACGGCGGCGGCGCACCGGTGGGCGGCGGGACACCGTTCGGTGGTGGCGGAGCCGGGATGGGTGGCATGTCGATGGGCTCTTCCCGGGGCGGGGGGATGCCCGGGTTCGATATGGGACAGATCGCCAAAATGGCGAACGTGACGGGTCCGCAGCGGGGACCACAGCGCCCCAGCGCAGGCCGGTTCTCCGCACACAGCGATATCCCGTCGACGCCGGGGGCGGCGAACATCCGGGCGGCGATCAACCGCGCTCTCGATCTCAAGGGGATCACCAATCCGCGAGCCCGTCAGTACTGGGAGAACGGGATGATGGTGGTCTCGGCTCGGGAGTCTGGCCACAATCCGAATGCGCAGAACAACTCAGATAGCAACGCCGCCAAAGGAACTCCCTCGCAGGGTGCGTTTCAGTTCATCGAGCCGACCTTCCGGGACTATCACGAGCCGGGCACGTCGACCAATCTGCGAGACCCAGTGGCCCAGGCCGCGGCGTTCGTCAATTACGCCATGGGCCGGTACAACGTTTCAGCTGACGGGTCGGATCTCGCGCAGAAGATTCAGCAGGCCGACCCGAGGAGGTCGCCGAGAGGGTACTGAGCCCGCTGCGGGATTTTGTGTCCGGACGGCCCGGTGGGGTCGCTGATACTGGTTTCGTGTCGGTTGGCGCGGCGGTTGCTCAGGTCGGTGAGGTGCTGGGCCGCGCGCACTCACTGTTCGGCGACCCGCCGGCCTCCGGGCAAGGACCCGCCGCGGGCTCGGTGATGAAGCTCTCCGGCGCCGGGGACCTGGTGCGCTCCGGTCAGGCCCAGATGGCACCACTGTCGGGGCAGCTGGCCACCAACTACTCCACCTTCGCCGGCGGCGCGGGCCCGGCCCTGGACACCCTGGCCGGCAACGACCGGGCACTGAGCACCCAGCTCGACGAAGCCGCCCGCGCCGATCGCACCGGCCGCACCAGCTCCGGCACCGTCGTCAACGGCGCCGCCGCCGACACCAACGGACTGGCCCCGTTCACCAACACCCCCGCCGGCCAGAAAGCACTCCTGGTCGCCCTGCGCCAACGCGTCGCCCAACAACAACAAGTCGTGCAGGCCTACAAAACCCGCGGCGCACAGATGGCGGCGATGCTGCGGTCAATGGCCTACGGCGGCCGCGGCGGTGTGGGCGCAGGAAGCGGCTCACCATTCGGCGGCGGCTCGGGCCTGTCGATGCCACAAATGGGGTCGCCGCTGAGCGGACTTCAAGGGCTCTCCGGGTTGTCTGGGCTGGGCGGCAGCGGCACGCGCCTGATGTCGAGCACGCGACCGGGAGGCCGCGGGCCGCTGGGAGCCTTAGACGCCGGCAGCATTGTCGCCAGAGCCATCCAGGGCCAGCTGCCACCAGGCAAGGCCCCGAGAACGGGCTGCAGAAGTTCACCGTGCTCACCAATCGCGCTGTCTCGGCGGCGTTTCCGCAGATCCGGGAGATAGGCGGCGTGCGCGCCGACTCGTTGAAGTGGCACCCCAACGGGCTCGCGCTGGATGTGATGATCCCCAACTGGAATACCCCTCAGGGCAAGGCCCTGGGGGATGAGGTGCTGTCGTTTGTGATGGCCAACAAAGAGGCACTCGGCGTCGACCACGCGATCTGGCGTCAAGCGATGTATTACGGCCCTGGGGGCGGTGAACCGATGGGAGGCCGTGGCGGGGCCACCGCGAACCATTTCGACCACGTGCACATCGCGACCAAGGGTGGCGGGTATGTGCGTACCTAACGCGTAGCGGCCTCCACGGTGCCACCTGCTGCCAAATTTTGTGTCTGGGGGGTGGGTCTGGGTCGCTGATACTGGTTTCGTGTCGGTTGGCGCGGTGGTGGCTCAGGTCGGTGAGGTGCTGGGCCGCGCGCACTCACTGTTCGGCGACCCGCCGGCCTCCGGGCAAGGACCCGCCGCGGGCTCGGTGATGAAGCTCTCCGGCGCCGGGGACCTGGTGCGCTCCGGTCAGGCCCAGATGGCACCACTGTCGGGGCAGCTGGCCACCAACTACTCCACCTTCGCCGGCGGCGCGGGCCCGGCCCTGGACACCCTGGCCGGCAACGACCGGGCACTGAGCACCCAGCTCGACGAAGCCGCCCGCGCCGATCGCACCGGCCGCACCAGCTCCGGCACCGTCGTCAACGGCGCCGCCGCCGACACCAACGGACTGGCCCCGTTCACCAACACCCCCGCCGGCCAGAAAGCACTCCTGGTCGCCCTGCGCCAACGCGTCGCCCAACAACAACAAGTCGTGCAGGCCTACAAAACCCGCGACGCACAGATGGCGGCGATGCTGCGGTCAATGGCCTACGGCGGCCGCGGCGGTGTGGGCGCAGGAAGCGGCTCACCATTCGGCGGCGGCTCGGGCCTGTCGATGCCACAAAGCGGTGGGGGATTCGGGGGAATCCCATTGGGCGGCGGCGGGTTTGGTGGCGGCTCCAGAGGTGGCGGATCTGGTGGGCGACGACCGTCGCCCAGGATCGACACGGGCCGCGATATCCCTCCCGGTAGGGGTGGGCAAGCTGTCCAGGCGGCGCTGTCCAAGCTGGGCCGCCCGTATGTGTGGGGCGCGAAGGGCCCTTCGGTCTTTGACTGCTCGGGGCTCACGGGGTGGGCGTGGCGTCAAGCCGGCGTGCAGCTGGGGCCCGACACCTATACGCAAGTGAATCAGGGGGTGGCGGTGCCTCCTGGTGAAGTGCGCGCCGGTGATCTGATCTTTCCCAAGGCGTCCTATGACGGCCGCGGCCCGGGCCATGTCATGTTGGCGATCTCGTCGACACAGGTAGTGCACGCCCCTCAGACCGGTGATGTGGTGCGTATCGCGCCGATGCCGCCAGGGTTTATCGCGCGCCGCCCGGTGGCCACCTAGCCCCGGAAAATCGTGCACGGAGGGGGATCGGCGCGGCTTTAGGCTCGTAGTTATCCGCCCGAGGAAAGGATGTGGCCGTGGAGTCTGGGTTGCAGCAACAAGCCAGTCAAATCTTGGATCTCGCTACGCGGGCGAAGAAAGTCTTCGGCGGTGATTCCACCCCGCAGCGGCCACCGGAGTTCGCAGCGCCGCGCGATCTCGAAGAGACGATCTCTCGTGACTACTTCTGATTTCAATGCGGCGGCGGGCCTATCTCCGTCAATGATGTTGATGCAGAAGAGGTTACGATGACCGACGCTCGCAAGTTCGATGAGCTGGTGTCCTGGCATGCCAAGCCGGTCGCCGGGGTCGGTATGGGCTGGGATCCGGGTTGGCGTGCCGACGGGGGAGCGTTTGCCCCCAACATCAGCCCCTCGGACCCGTACTGGAACACGGTGTTGGACAAGGCCCAAGCGGCTTATGGCGATCCTGGTATGCGGTTCAACACCTCTGAACCGAGCGCGGACCGCTATCTCGTCTTCAGCGACGGCACGCGGGTACCGACCGATGGCTCGTTGGCTTATCGCGACAACGGCAACACCTACGTGATGAACAACGATGGCTCGGTGTCGCTACTTGGTGGTGACGGCAAGGCCGGTCAGCCGTTCTTCCCGGAGTTCCGGCGCAACGAGGCTGGCCAGTATGTGCCGGTCAACGCTCAAGGCCAGCAGGTCGCCCCACTGGCCGCCTCCTACGTGGACGATCCAGCGACAGGCAAGCGCACCTACTACAACGCCAACGGAGACGTCGTGGGATCTGAGCAGCGGCCCGCCACACCGCCTCCGGGCAGCCAGCCCGGCGTGGCGACCGATGAGCAGCAGTCGGGGCGCACGGCTGACGCGGTACGCAAGCTGCACGACGAGATGAAGGACCGCTACAGCCAACTCAGCGAGGCTGAGGGCAAGTTGACCGAGGCGATGCTGAGCGCCCGGACCACGACCGCCGAGGGCCAGCAGAAGCTCAACGACATTCAGCAGAAGATCGTCGAGGCGGTCAACAACCCGGCGATGTCGCTGGACACTCCGGCGGGCGAGCAGGCGTTCTTGAAGTTCTTGCGCAGTCAGGTCGCCGCGATCGGCGAAGTACTCCAGTCGGGGACTTTGACTGCCGAGGATCAGGCCAAGGCGGCGTCGGCGCTGGCCGCCCTCTACGACATGGACGGAGCCTCCCCGGACACCGGGGGCGAGACTCCCACTGATCCCAACGCCCAACCGGGACCTGCGGCGCCGGCTCCGGCGCCGCCGGTCAGCGATCCCGCGCTTGCCGATCCCGCGCTCACGGATGCGGGGCTGGGGCCGATGGAGCCGATGCCCGATCCGATGTTGTCGGATTTGGGGATGGGCGGTCCGATGGGTGCTGACCCGCTGGCGGGGCTGGCCTCCGCGTTGCCGGCCGCGATGGGGGCTTTCCCTCCGGGTGGCGGATTGGGTGGCGGCAGCCCGCTTGATGCTCTCACCGGAGCCGCTGCGCCGCTGGCCGGTCTGGCTTCCCAGCTGGGCGAGCAAGCCCGCCGTGAGGAACCCGACCCCGGCGTCGAGTCGGAGAAGGACAAGGACGACGAGCTCGACGAGGACGAGGGTAAGGACGACCACGACCACGCACCCGAGCCAGTGCCCGGGGAAACCCCGCCGGCCACGACGCCGCAATCGGGCACTCCGCCCGAGCCGGTGCCCGCGGGCACGCCCGGGGAGGGCGCCCCACCGGCGGCCCCGGGCCCGCCCCCACCGCCGCCGACGGCAATCACGCTGCCGGACGGCTCGACCGCCAACGCACGCACCCCAGAGCTGGCCCAGGCCGTCAAGGCCCACATCGACGGCAAGCCACTCGAGGAGGCCTATCGCGAACAGCACCTCGAGCTGCCCCCGCCGGGCACTCCGGTGACCGCTCCGGTCGATCCGTCGCGCCTGTCGGCCGGCATGCTCGCGGTGTTCAACGACCATTACGCGGTCGCGCTGAGCTCGGTAAAGGCGCTCCAAGATGGCCAGGTTGTGCCGGCGTCGATGATTGCCTCCAGCCCGGGCTTCCTGGGCTGGCTCGATCCCAGCGCGGTCGGCGCACCAGCGCCCACCCCGGCTCCCGCGCCGGTGCCTATCCCACCGACCTCCCCGGCCACCGACCCGGCGAACCCGGCGCCGCTGGCCAGCGCACCGGTGCCCACCCCCACCGGATAGCGGCTGACGTATGACGCGGCGGCAAAAAATCGCGACAATATCTAGATCGAAGGAGCTATGAGATGACCGACCCGATTCATATCGACCCTGAGGTGATGCGCACCGTCGCCAACCAGCATGACGATGTCGCCGACCAGATCGCGCCCGCCCGCGAGGCCAGCGCCGAGATCCTGGCCGCGGTCAACACCTTCGGCCCGATCATGCACCAGTTCAAGTCGGCGGTGTCGGACTTGATGGTCAACCGCGACGCCGCGCTGCTCCACCACGAACACACCCACCGCAGCGCCGCGATCGGGTTGCGCCGCGAAGCGGCCAACTTCGTCACCCGCGACGAAATCAACGCAGAAAACCTCCGAGTTGATCAACAATGACAACCTGCCGCTGAGCGAGCAGGCGTTCCTGGCCAGGACCCGCGACGATGCGGTCCTGGTCAGAAACGCCGTCAAGGGGCACATCCTGGGCGTTCAGCTCGAACCCAAAGCCATGCGTGACCCCATGTTTGAGTTAGCTCAGCGAATCGTGGCCTGTGCTGACGTGGCGTATCTTCAGGGGCAGGTGGCACTGCGCGAGCAGATGGAGAACGCCAAGCTCGATCCTGTCTGCTACGCAGATTTCCCCACCCAAGGGGACCTTTCCGCCGCCCGTGACCGACTGAGGAATCTGTAGACCGATGGTTTCTGTTGACCCGAGTGGACTGGTCTCGGCAGCGCAACGGATCACCGCAGCGCTGTCGGATCTGACGACAGCTAACCCCGAGCATCCCCCGCTGGCCGCCGATCCGGCGTCGGTGGGCGCTGCGGGCAGGCTCACCACTGCGGGAACCACCTTGGCCAGCGTCCTGGTCGAACAGGCGGCAGGGCTGGCAGCCACCGCCGAACAGCTGGCCAACGTCGCAGCAGGTTTCACCGCCAAAGACGCAGCCAACGCGACCAAAATCTCCAGCCTCAACACCGCCAGTGAGGGCGCCGCCGTGTCGGGCTGGGCGCCCCCTTCGCCACCAATCCCTCCCGACGCGCGTCCAGTGCTGGCCGCACCACCCGCCGCGCCCGCCGAGATCATCTCCAATGCGGTGCACTCCGGCGACCCCGCCAGCGGCGAAGCGTTCATTTCGGGATGGCGCCAGGTCGCCGGCTCGGCCCGCGACGCCTCAGCCGCGGTACGGCTGGTCGCCGATAATCTCCCTGACAGCTGGGATAGCCCGGTGGCCACCGACGTGGTGCGCGGGCACCTGATCAAATACGCCAATGCGTTGGAAACCTCCGGCCAGCGCGCAGATACGGTCGCTGAGCAGGCCAATCGCCATGCTCAAGAGGTCACTCAGGCGCGCAGCGACATTCCGAGCCCGGACGCGTTTCAAGCGATGAACCACCAGCTACAGACGCTGGCGCAGGCTAACGCGCAGACCGGCGGCATGTACGCGGTGCCGCTGGCCAACGCGGTGGAGCAGAAAGCTCAGATGGAGGCCCAAACCGCGCAAGGCTTCGGCGGCTACTACGCCAGCACAGAGGCCACCACCGCCGGTGAGGGTGATCTGCACGGCGACGGTATCCCCGACGTTCCCGCCGACGAGGCGGCCGCCGCGGCCGCTGCCGGGGAAGGAGCGGGTCTGCCGGGCGAAGCGACGCCGGGAGAGCCCGGGTCACAGGATATGGCCGGTCAGCTGGCCTCGATGCTTCCCAGCATGATCCCCACGGTTCTCGGGGCGGCCGGGGGACTACTGGGCGGCGCGATGTCATCGGTGATGAAGGCGCCCGAATCGCTGATTCAGGCCGGAACGCAGGCGATGGGTGCGGCTACTCAAGGGCTATCCGGGTTGATGCAACCCGAGCTCGACGACATCGGCACCGAGGACCTGGGCCTAGACGATGCGCCCTTGGACGACATGAGCGGCTTCGGCGGCGGAGGGGGCGGGGGTGGCATGACGTCGCCAGCTTCCGGCGGGGCACCGTCGACGCCGCCGGTGATGCCCTCCACCGGCCCCAACCCCACCCCGCCAACCTTGCCCACCGGCGGCTCGCTGCCTCCGCCGGTGAGCCCCACGATGGGCCCGGGCGGCGGCATGATGCCAATGGGAGGCATGCCGATGGCCGGCATGCCAGGGGGCGCAGGCCAAGGCGGCGGGGCCGACGAACGCAACGCAAAGCCCAAACAAGTTGTGGGCAAAGCTCTTCCGCACACAGAATCGGTGACCGGCAAGGTGACCGCTGACAGGATCGCAGTGTCGACAACCGCACCGGACCGCAAAGACGACGACCCACCGCCCAACGACGACGCACCTCAGCGCAGTAGCGCTCCGCTGATCCGCCGTATCACGACCGTCGCACCGAAGGACGGCGCCTAATGTTGGGCGGCGCGGGCTTCGATGACCTCGGCGACGAGGAAAAGGTCAAGTTTTCCGAAGCGGAACAAGCCGCGACCCTGGAGCGTCTCGACAAGATGATCGCCCAGCTCGGGGCGTTGCGCACCGAGGTCGAAGACCCCGATGGCTATGTGCGGTTCACCCTGGGCGACGACGGCCGCCTCCTCGAACTGTTCATCCACGAGGCTGCCCGCACATCACTGACCAACTTGGCGTTGGAAAAGAAGCTCAACGATCTGTTCGCCGCCGCTAACGAGGCAATGATGCTGTCCCGCAAAGAGTTCTGGGACCACTACAGCATTACCGACATCTGATCCGCCGGTCTAGCTCCGAAAAGCGCTGAGCCAGAACCGATGTTTTCAGATTGGCCTTGGCGGGCCTATAGCCAAAACCCCGCGCCGATTGACTAACGCACGGGGCACGGCCCGGGCAAACAGACTGACTGCGAATCGCGAGAAGTGTTGGCAACAAATGTCGTTCGAAAGTTTTAAGTGGAAGGGCCCGACCAAAGGTGGGAGGAGTCGGGCCCTTCCGGTTCCGACCTCGGGGGGGTGCGACCGGAACACCACGAACGCTACCGCAGCGCCCACGTCCCTCCGTGCACAAAATTCGGCGGCGCCATGCCGTGCCGTCGCAGCGGCTCGTTGAGGTGCCGCGCGGGCCCGCTACAGATCCGGGGTAGCTCTAGGCAGCCAACCTGTGAAGGCCACGAATCATGTGTCGACGGGGGGTGCCGAGCGGATCGGCGCCGAATTTGGCGGTGCCATACCCCACCGGCGCCGTTTACCCTGGATGTATGACAGCGGGCGGGAAGACCCAAGCATATGTGCCGCCGCCGAACGGTGGTCCCTATGGGCCGCCCCCTGGCCCCGGCCCATCCGGCTACGGCCCGCCTGCGCCTCCACCGGTGTTGCAGCCCCTACGCCCGGGACGCTTGCGGACGGCACTCGCCGCCGCGGGCATCGTCCTCGCCGTGGTTTTGGCGGCATCCGCGCTGGTAGTGGCCCTGACAACCCGCGTCGACAGCAACGACTCGAACAGCGCCGCTCCATCTGCTGGAGACCCGGCCGCGTCATCCAGCCCCGCGTCCACTGAGCAGGCCGACCGCGCACTCTGCGCAGCCATCGGACCGCTGATGAGTGAGTACAGCACCACCGCCAAAGCGTGGTTCGCCCTCGGGCAACCAGGGACTCCCGCGCGGGATGCGGCTCTGCCCAATTTTATCGACGATACGGAAAGCTGGGTCCGCCGCGCGGATGCAGTTTTGGCCGAGCACCCGAATGTTCAGCCGAGATTCGAGCGCACGCTGCAGCGCTACCTCGATGACTTGTGGCTGTTTGCGAACAACATCGAACCGGGGCCGGAGAGGACGTATGACGGCGCCGCGTGGACTGACGGCCTCGTTGCCTTTGGTGGTCCGCAATCAATCTGCGATGCTCTTGGTGCTGGCTGGTAGCTGATGAAGGGGACTAGCTGATGCCGGCTTCAGCAGCGGTTGCCGCTGGCCCGGGGATGCCGACACGGCCGTACTCCATGCGCATTCTGGGCGGGTCCTGGCCGTCGACGTCGCCGGAGTCGTGGTCGGACACCGCGAGCGCGCTGAGTAAGAAAAGTGCTGATCTGAGCATGTCGGCAGCGGCGATCCGTCGCGCAGCCGACGATCTCGGGGGATCTAACTCTGGGCAGATGATCGACGCGATGTGTGAGCGCTCGTATCGGACGGCGCAGACGGTGATCAATCACTCGGACCTGTACGGCGACATGGCTAAGGCGGTCAAGGAAACGGCTGAGCTGATCTGGCATGCCCGGGGCCGGCTCGAAGAGATCGACCGCAAAGCACATGAGGAAATTGAGCGACTCAAGCAACAACTTCAAGCCGCATCCCTATCACCGTTAGGCGCCGGTGCGGCCATGGCAGCTATCTACGCAGCGATTGAAGCCGTCATCACCGCAGCGCAAGGGGAAGCGCTGGCTGTAGGTACTGACACCGCCGCGTCTATCGCAGAGCAAGCAGCCAACATCGGCGGCAACCCCTCAAGTCAAATGCCCGGTGGCGGCCAAATCAACCCGGCCGACCACACGACCCAAACCGGCGGCAACGGCGACAACGTCCAGGCCCTCGACAACCCAAGCAGCCAAGGAGGCACGACGCCAAAGGCGCCGGCCAGCGAATTCGACGAATGGGGTCAGACACCTAAATCCCCGGCTGACGAGATGCCTGGCGGGGGTGGCACGGAGCCGCAACCCGGGGAGACGCCCGGTTCGTCCGAACCCGGGAAAACACCGGGAGAGCCGGGCGCTGGCTCCGGCGCCCCTGGCGACGGCGCCCAAGGTAACCCGGCGAGTTCCGTCGACCCGGCAAAGGGGGATCCAGCGGGGAAGATGCCGGAGTGGGGCTCGTCGAACACTCCGGCGATGACTCCGCCGATGACGCCTGTGTCGTCTGGCGGGAGCGGCGGCGCTTCGTCGCTGGGCTCGGTGGGGAGTGGGTTCAAGCCGCCGTCTGCGAGCGGGTTGTCGCCGGCGGGGACCGGTGGTCTGTCGCCTAGTTCGTTGTCGTCGAATGCGGGGCTGTCGTCGTCACTGCCGTCTTCTGTGTCGCCGGCGGCGGGCGGTCTTCCGTCTGCGGCTGCGGGTGGCGGTGGCGCACCGGGCGCGGCTACCTCGTCTGACTTCTCCCGCGGGTTCAATGCGGGCTTAGGTACGGGCTCGGTCTTGCCGCCGCCTGTTGCTCCTCCTCCGGCGCAGCCCCTGAGCTCGACTACGGGTGCGTCGAGTACGCCGGTCTCGGCCGGTCCCGCGCCGGTGTCGGCGGCTGGCGGGCCTGCGCACGTCGCGTCGCCAGGGTCGGCGGCGAGTGTTCCGACCGGGCATATGGGCTCGATGGGTGCGCCGATGATGCCGCCAGCGGCCGCTCCGGCTGGCCCGCTGCCTCCGTTTAACTCTGATTTGCAGCCCAGGCAGGTCGCGCCTGCGGCGGCGGGCGGCCCGCCGCCCGCGCCACCGCCACCTCCACCTGCGAGCCCGGGCCAGGGGACAGCGCTTCCGCCGGGTGTGGTCGCCTCGGGTGTCGGCGCCACAGCGGCGGGCGCGATCGCAGGGGCGCAGTCTGGGGCGCCTGACCCGTTGCTCGATAAGGCGTCGGAACTGGTCTACGAGCTGATGCACGCCTCGCGGGTTTATGGGTGCATCGACTGGTGCGTCGGGATGTTCAAGACGCCGTCAGGGCCGCAGGCATGGGTGGTGAGCAGTGAGGGCAGCGGGTTCATCCCGCCGGGGGTGTTTCTGCCCAGCTCCGCGCGGCTAGTTTTTTCAGATCCTGGTTTGGACAAGGATTTTCACGCCCGCTGGTTCGGCTGGGTCAACCCAGCCCAGACGATGACCGCGTACGGGCAGATGTGCATGGCGAGCAACCCGAACGTCGAGTTGTGGGCGCTGGCGGTGTCGACGGACTATGGCGGCAACGCCGCTGTGGCGCGGGATGCCGGTGTACGGCATATCGAGAATTGCGCGTTGACCACGTCACCGATCAAGGCCGACTCAGCACCGCCGGCGCTGGATGAAACTCGTATTCATCGGCTGGAGACCATTGACCGCCCCGAGTACGCGCGCCTGACCACCGGCGGGGTGGTTGATCGTTCACAGCTATGGGCGTTGACGGTTGCCGCAGTGCGCGCGGTCCTTTCGCGCGCCTCTGAGCTGCTGGGCTTCCAGGTTCCTCCGGCCATTCGCCAGATCGCTACGGCGATCGAGAATGGTGAGCCGGTGACCGAAGAGTTGTGGGCCGATCTTGACGTGGCGATGCGCGCAGCGATCCTCGACAGCGCGGGCCAGCGGCCAGGTCGGGTGGCTGGCGACGTGGGCCCGTCTGCCTATGCGCGGTGTTTCCACAACGTGGCCCGCGCCGCGGAGCTGCTGTCGTGGTGGCGCAGCACGACACCGGATTATGTCGAGATCGCCTACACGGCAAGGCATATCGCGAAGGAAGCTGAACTATGGCCCACGATGGCCGCATGAGGGGAGTTGTGTAGATGCCTGCAGTATCTGGGGGCGCGAAGCCGATCGAGGTGTTGCCCGCGGCGGTCACTGGCACTGCCCAGTCGATCGCTGGGGAGGTGAGCCGGTCGGCACAGCCTGGCCCTGTGCCGATGCCTGCGGGGGGCATTTCGCCGATCGATGTCGCCGCCAACGCCGTGGCCGTCGCGGTGGCCGAGAATGTCGCGCACTGCTCGGCGACGCTGGCGCCGGAGCCCATCGAAGGGGTTCAGAAGGCTGAGACCGCCACGACTGAGCTTCGGGGGCAGGATACTGAGAGCGCCGCCGACATCAGGTCGGTCGCTCAGACTATGCAGCCGATGCCGCCGCCGGGGGCCAGCGGCGGCGGGGGCGCACCGAGCATCCGCCCGGTCAGCAATACCGGCGCGGATAGTTGGCATTGGGAATATGACCACAACGGGCTGATGGTCAGGGTCGATGACGTCGAGCCAATTGATCCGGGCGGCGCGGCCGGGGGTGGTTTCGGCGGGCTTGCCCCGGTGGGCCCCTGACAGTTCGGTCACCGCTTGTTGCGTGAAGGGGGTCGCAGCATCGTGGGTTGTCTGATTATCGGGCGCTCTGAAATTGGCGCCGATATAGCCCCCTGGACGGGGTTAGGGTCAGTTACGTGACCACTCAACAGTTCAGGCGGCCCGGCCCGATTGCACGCCCGCCGGCGACGGCGGGCGGCAAGATCGCGATTGATCCGCCGATTCCGGCGCCGATCCCGCCGCCGCGCAGTGTGTGGGGGATTGTGCTGCCGATCGTTCTGATTGTCGGTGTGATCGGGTTTATCGTCGCGATGTACATGTCCGGAATGCGAAGCTTCGCATCGGGTTTCGGCATTTTCGGGATCATGATGCTGATCGGCATGGCGGGCATGCTGTTCCGCGGCCGCGGAGCCGCGCAGAAGATGTCCTGGGGTGAGCTGCGGCAGTACCGGGCCAACTACTTCGCCCGCCAGGATGATGTGCGCGATGAGATCGAGGTGCAGCGCCGCGCCCAGTTCGACCATCGCGAGCATTTCCATTGGGACCCAGCCAAACTCGCGGCCGCGGTCGGCACCGAACGCATGTGGGAACGCTCACCGAGTTCGGATGAATTCGGCGAGGTCCGGGTCGGGGTCGGCAAGGTCAAGCTCGCCATGACGATCGAGAAGCCGAAGATTCCCGAGGCATCACAGATCGAACCGGCCACCGGTCACGCCCTGCGCAAGTTCCTGCTGGAGCAGGAATACATCGACGACATGGCCAAGGTGATTTGGCTGCAACGCTTCGCGGGCGTCTCGTTCATCGGGGATATGGGCGAGGCACGCGCTCTGCTGCGGGCGATGGTGTGCCAGCTGGCGGCATTCCACAGCCCCGCCGACCTCCAGATTCTGGTGGTCAGCGACGCCCCGTCGGTGTGGGACTGGACGAAGTGGCTGCCACATATGCAGCATCACAGCAAGCGCGACGGCTGCGGCGAGCGCCGCCTGCTGTTTTCCTCCCCGGCTCAGCTTGAGGAGTTTTTCGACGAGGCGGAGCTTCCGCGTAGCGAGTGGACACCCCCGGCCAGCGGATTGCACGGCGCGGGGAACACCGTTCTGCCGTTCCGGGTGATCATCGACGACAACTGCGGAACCCCCGAGGACTGGGCCGGCCTGACTGGCAGCGCCGGGTATGCCGGCACCTGCTTTGTGCGCCTGGCACCGTCGGTGCCGCCGCCCTCGCCGCATGATGCGTTCGGGACGAAGAGTTGGATCGGGTTTTCCCCGGAGACCACGTACCGCCTCGTGGGCGGTGCGCTGCGCAAGCGACTGCCCGCCGAGGACCTCACACCGTTTAGCGGTGTGCAGCACCCGTCCTCCGACGAGCTCGACGACGCCTTCTACGCCAAGGCCGACCAGCTGTCGATCACCGCGGCGGAGCGGTTCGCTCGGGCGATGGCCCGCTTCCGCGCCTCCGGCGGGGTCACCACGGTCACCGATTCCGGCCACCAGCAGCGCACGCTGCTCGACGCGGTGGGGGTGCGGGACCCACGCAACCTCGACGTGGACCGCCTGTGGTCGCCGCGCCGCAGCCAGGGCCCCGAGTGGATGCGGTTCCCGGTCGGTCTCGATGAGAGCGGCCAGGTCGTCGACCTGGATCTCAAAGAGGGCAGCCAGCAGGGCATGGGCATGCATTCGCTGTTCATCGGCACGACCGGCGCGGGCAAGTCTGAGGGCATCATCACCGAGGTCGCCTCGATGGCGTTGACCCATTCGCCGGAGGTCGCCAATGTGGTGTTCTTCGACTTCAAGCTGAAATCAGCAGCCGGCGTGCTCGAACAGTTCCCGCATGTGGTGGCCAGTGTCAGCAACCTCGGCGATGAGCGCCACCTTGTCGGCCGCATGTATGAGGCGCTGGAAGGCGAGCTTGATCGTCGCGGCGCGCTGTGCAACGCCGCCGGCCCGGACGTGGTGGATCTGACGGTCTACAACCAGCGGCGGCTCACTGATCCCTCGCTGCCGCCGGTGCCGGTGCTGTGGGTCATCGCCGACGAGTACCAGGAGCTGCTCAGCGACCGCGACTGGGGCGATAAGTTCCGCAGCTTGTTCTGGCGGATCATGCGCCAGGGCCGCGCCTATCACATGTTTTTGCAGCTGGTCGGCCAGACCGTCGACACCCAGAAGCTGCGCGACATCCGCAAGCTGCTCGGCTTCACCATCGCCGGCCGTACCGGCACCGAGGAAGATTCTCGCGAGGCCCTCGGTGTGGGGATCGCCGCCAAGATCGACGAGAAAGGCGCGGAGGGTACTGCGTTCCTGCGGGTGGCGCAGCGCCAGCCACGCCAGTTCCGATTCTTCTATTCCTCGGCTGATTTCGTTCCGCAGACCGGGCCCGACGACAGCCGTCCGCTGGAGGCCGGCACCTGGTTCGAGCCCCGCGCTTTCACGGCCGAAGAGGCCGCCGACATCGATGGCCTGCTGGCCGAGCCGGTCGAACGCGACGCTGCCCCGGCGCCGGTCCCGGAGGCCGCCAGCGTGAAGATCATCGACGCCGTGATTGGTTCCCTGCAGGCCACGGGGGCCGCCCCGCCACGCCAGCTGTGGCTGCCCCCACTGGGCGCTCCGCCGGCCGCCGACGATCTGGTGGCTCGACTGCGCGGCAAGCCGTGGGATGTCGACTACGGCCAGAACCCGGGCCTGGTGTTGCCGGTGGCGCTGGAGGATCGCCCACGTCAGCACCGCCAGGATGTCTGCTACCTGAACATGCTGGAAAGCAGCGCGCTCATCGTCGGCGCCCCCCGTATGGGTCATACCAACGCGATCATGACCATGATCACCGCGGGTGCGTTGATGTACCGGCCGGAGCGGGTGCAGTTCTATTGCATTGCTGCCAGCGGCCCACAATTGGCAGCGTTGAACGATCTTCCGCATGTGGCAGCAGTGGCGGCTCTGCACGACACCGAGGGCGTCACCCGCTTGTTGGCCACCGTGCGCGGCATTGTTGAGGAGCGTGAACGGCTATTCGCCACCCGCGGCCTGGATATGGAGCAGGTGCGGGCGGCGAAGTTCGGCCCGAATCCGACCGATATCGGCGTCTCCGGCGGTGATGTGGTGCTGGTCATCGACGGCTGGGGCAACTTCAACGACGCCAACCAAAAATGGGTCGACCAGGTGATGTCGCTGATGCGCGCGGGCAACTACGGGGTGCGCACGATCGTCACCCACACCAGCTATCTGTCGAAGATCAACACCCAGGTCAAGAACCTGTCCACGGAGCGCATCGAGTTGCGGATGACCGATGAGCGGGAATCCGAGCTGGGCCGGCGCGACCCCACCGTCAACCGGGGCAAAGAGGTTCCGAATAAGCCAGGACACGGCCTCAGCGCCGCCGGATTCCACATCATGATCGGCGAGCCGGTGCTGGCCAATGATCCGTCCGGCCACATCGACGCTCGCGGTGTCGGCGCAGTGGTGCGCCGGGTGGCCGGAGTGGAGAAATTCGCCGAGGTGAAGCGCCTGCCGGAGATGGTGCCGCTATCTGATGTGTTGGCGCGGGTCAACGGCGGCGCCCAACGCGACCTGGTTCCGTTCGGTCTGTCGGAGTCCGATCTGGGCCCGGCCTACGTCGACTTCGCTGAGAACCCCCACGCGGTGGTCGTGGGCCGCGCGCAATCGGGACGCTCGGCGTTCCTGCGCACGATGATGCACAGCGTCATGGCCCACTACAGTCCCGATGAGGCCACCATTGTGTTGATTGATCCGCGCCGCCGCCACATGGGCGTGGTGCCGGAGGAGACGTGGCTGTCGCGCTACGCCTACACCCTCAACGACATCAAAAAGGCTGCGGGGGAGTTGAAGGAGCTGTTCGACAAGCGCACCCCGCCGCCGGGCACCAGTCCCTCGGAGATGCTGAAACGCCAGTTCTGGACCGGCCGCAAGATCTTCGTGTTCGCCGATGACGTCACGTCGTGGAACTCGGCGCAGAATCCGCTGATGGAGTTGGCCGACTACGTGGAAACGGCCGACCAGCTGGGCATGCACATCATCGCGGCGGCCGACATCAAGCTGTGGAGCTTCCAGGCGTCGGGCAACAGCATGCTCGGCCGACTGGCCGGCGCCCTGCAACCGACGATCATTCTGGACGGCCGCCGAGAACACGGCCCGATCATCAGCGGTGTCTACGCCGAGCCTCAACGTCAAGGTAAGGGCATCTACGTACATCCCGGCGGCACGACCGATGGTGTGCTGGTGGCCTGGACACCCGAGCCGGTGCGCTCGACGGCGGGTCGACATTCCTCACCGGTCGGCCCGAGCTAATGCGCTCACCCGTGACTTCTGCGCTACATCCGGCTACGGAATCAGTAGCCTGGGCACCGAAATCAGCGAATTTCGGTGTGACTTGCGGCCATCCGTCGAGGTCATCGCGGGTTGTGGCTGACCTGCGGAATTTAGCGCAGGTAGCCCCCTAGTACTGGGCTTAAACTGAGTTCAGATCACCCCCACGAAGGGAGAGGCAAACAAATGTCCGTTCCAATCATTGGTGTCGAGCCGGCGCTGGTCGGAATGCTGTCGGCTGCCGAGAGCGCAGGCGCGGCGACCATGGCCGCCGGGACCTCCGGGGCTGCCCCCGTGATGACGGCGGTGCTGCCCCCGGGTAGCGATCCGGCGTCGATGGCGGTGGCGGCGGCGCTCAACGCGCGCGGCGCAGCCGCGGTAGCCGCGCTGACGCAGCTGACGATGACGCGGGCAATGTTCGCCGGCAACGTCGGCGTCAACGGCACCAGCTACGCCGCCATGGATGTGCTGCAGCAGAGCGCTCTGGCGATCTAGAACCGCTTTCGGGCAATGCCAGGCTTCGGGGATTCGGCGCTCAATCCGCCGCAGGTGAACTACTACCAGTTGGTCACCGGCGATGAGGCGGCTACTGCTGCGGCAGCCGCAGCGGCTCATCAGGCGACCGCAGCGATGCTCAGCGCTGAGATTGCCACCATGACCACCAGCACGACCAGCACGGCCGCGGTGGGCTGGCAGGGCGCCGGTGGTGCGGCGATGACGATGACCGCTCAAGCGTTCGCCGGAATCTTGGGCATGGCGGTGGCCTGGTTCGAGGAAGCTGTCGTGCAGGCGACGGCCATCGTAGATGCCTATCACCTGGCCAAAACCACGATGGTGCCTGGACCGGTGTCGGATCAGAACCTCGTCGACACTGAGGCGCTGGTCGCCACGAATTTCATCGGGCAGAACAGTCCGGCGATCGCGGCCCTGGTCGCCGAATATGAGCGACAGTGGATTCAGAACGCCACCATCATGACGAGTTACCAAGGTGTGGTCACCGCGGCGTTGGGCGTACTGGCGACGCCGCCGCCGTTCGCACCGATGGCACCCAACCCGGCCGCAGCATTGGCCGCCTTGGCTGACGCTGGGGCGCAGGCCGGTGTGCAGGGCGCATTGCAGGCCAGCTCGCAAAGCATGCAGCAGGCCAGCACCGCCGCGGTACCGGCCAGTGAAGCGGTCTCGGCACCGGCCGATGCCATGTCGGCGATGGGCGGACCGATGGGGATGATGGGGCAGCTCTCGTCGGTCACCGGCATGATGGGCCAGGCTCCGCAGATGCTGGGCCAGGCCCCGCAGATGCTCAGCCAGTTCATGCAGATGCCGATGGGCATGCTCGGCCCGCTGTCATCGAGCATGGGCGGTCTCGGTGGCGCCCAGGGGGCCGCGTCAGCAGCTCCGCTGACCGGTACACCGGTGGCGACGCCGGGGTTGGCCAGTGCGCTCAGCGGGGGCGGCGGCGGTGGCGGCGGCATCGGCGCCGGCGGCAGCGGGGTCGTTCCCACCAGTTCCTACACCCGCCCGGTGGGCAGTTTCAGCACCCCCAATGCCCCCAAACTGCCAGGCGGATTCGGAGGTGCCGTCGAACCGGTGGCCACCGGACCGAGCCCGTCAGGGGGTGCAGGCACTGGTGGTCTGTACGGCGCTCCGGCCTCGGCGATGGGGCGCGACGGCGGGGCAGCGACCGAGCAGCGGCAGGGACGCACGATGCAGGTCACGCTTGCCCGATCGGCTGCTGACAGGGGGGACAGGTAACAAAAAATTAGCGCACGGCGGGGTGTGTAGACGCCCATAGACTTTGTCTAGAACCAAACACCTTCCAGAACAGGAGTTTCCATGGCACAGCAAGTTGTTGGGGCGGCGCAGATCCAGTCCACCGCCGACCAGCTCGACGATCTCAAGATGCGAGCCCTCGACGTGCTCAGCCGCTACCAGCAGCACTCGACCGAACTGCAGGCCTCCGGCGGCCTCGACGGCCAGGCCGGTATCGCCAACGTGGCCACGGCAGAAGAGATCTCGCAGGCACAGCGCGAGATGAACATGCGGTGGGAGTCGCTGATCGCGGCACTGCGTAACAGCGCGCCGGACTTCACCAACATCGACACCCAGAGCGCCCAGCAGATCCAGTCGGTCGCCGGCGGCCTGCGCTTCACCTGACCCTTCCACCACCACAGACATTCGAAAGGACTCCACCACAATGGACGGAATGATCAAGGTCAATCCCGGCGCGATCGTCGATTACAACGCCGCCCTGGGAACGTTCAGCGGCGAGCTGGACAACATCGCCTCCGAGGCGCAGAACCTGCTCGGCGGTATCGCCGAGTACTTCACCACCGATCAGGCGTCGGTCACCTACGCCCAGGCGCAGCAGATGATCATCGACGCCACCAACGAGGGGAAGGAAGTCATCCACCGCCACGGCCAGGCCGCCGACCAGGCTGGTGTGGACTTCGTGTCCCAGGACGGGGCTTCTGCCCAGACATTCATGGTCTAGGACGGCCCACCAGGGGTGCTGTAGCGACACTGCCGAAAGGGGGGCCAACTGCAGTTGGCCCCCCTTTTTGCTGCTCGAAAGAAACAGAAGGGATTAGGACATGGCGCTGACGACAACCGTCGGGGGCGTATGGGTACTGCAGGCGCTGCTGGGTGTGGAATCCATGCCAACAGCGTTGCGGCTCAAGCCATTTATTCCGTCAGTGCATCACGAATTGATTGTTGAGACCACAGCAGGGCCGGTCCCGATCGCCGAAACCGCCGAGTATCTGAGCCTGGTGCAGGCTGGCGCTATTTCCCCTAGTGGCGCGGTCGACGAACCGGTGCGCGACTGGATGACCGTGCTGGGGCGCCCTGATCGGCAGGCCGTCCTGACCATTCGGCGACCGTCAGGGCAGGCCGTCCACAACGGTGAACTGCCGACGGTGGACGAGCGGGTGGTCGTGGTGTGCCGGTACCGGCGGTGGCTGGCGATGGCTGCCCGCGACGGCAACGAGATGGTCGTTGACGCGGTGGGGGAGACCGATGACCCCGCAGTCCAGGCGGACTTGATGTGCCAAACCTTGATGCCGGCACTGGGCGTGGCTGCACCCGCGGACATCGACGGCGTCAACATCCCCGCCGACCTGATGCAATCGACGCTGGAAGCCGCTGTCCCGCAAGGGCGAGACGCCACGATCGCCGCGATGAGCAGGCTGGGACTGCAACCCCAGCAGGCCGAGGTCCTGGCCGCGGCGACACGCTTGGACGACTCAGCCATGGCCGTCGCCATGGTGATTGACCACGACATCGCCCAGCATGTTCATCCCCGGGTGGTCACGGTGGCCGACACCGAGTTTGGTCGCGTGAGCATCACCACGAGCACGTCGGCTGACGGTAAGCAGTGGCTGAGCTTGTGGCCGGCCACCACCGACGCCGTGCGCGAGGACCTCTACGGGTTACTTTCCGCGCCGCGGGCGGCCGCCTAAAACGCCATGCGTACATATGTCGGGGGGCATGAAATTGGTGCCGATTTAGGGTCATCGCCCCTAGTAGGGTGGGCAATATGGCGCTGAATTTGACGTCGCGGCTGCAGGTGACGGCCCACTATTTCTGGAACCGCCGCAACGCGGCGGCGCTCAGCCATCATGGCGTTCGGCTGGAATACGACCCCGAACAGCGCCGCAGCGCCGCGCTCATCCTCGGGGTCATGTTCACACTGCTGGCCATGGCGCTGATGTTCGTGCTGTCGTGGTTCAAGCCGGCCGGCCAGGTCGGCCAGTCGGCCATCTTGGCCGACCGCGACACCGGCGCGGTCTACGTGATGGTCGACGGTCGACTACACCCGGCGCTGAACCTGATGAGCGCCCGGCTGATCGCCGGCCAGCCGAATAATCCGACGTTCGTCAAGGCCGCAGAGCTGGAGAAATACCCGCAAGGGCCGCTGGTGGGCATCGTGGGCGCTCCCGCGGCGATGCCCATCCGTACGGCGTCGTCCTCGGACTGGACCGTGTGCGACACCGCACCGACACCGACGTCGACGACCTCGGCCGCCTCGGAACCTGTGGTCACGGCGATCGCCGGCCAGCTGACGCTAGGCCAGCGCTCAGCGCCGCTGCAGATGCCCGATGCCATCTTGGGCCGCTACGGCGATCGGACCTATGTGATCTGGGAGGGACACCGCTCCGAGATTGACCTCAGCAATAAGGCGGTCGCTTTGGCCTTGGGCGTCGATTCGACTGCGCCGGAACCGATTCCGTTGTCGCGACCGCTTTTTGATGCCCTTCCGGCGACCGACCCGCTGGTGAGCCCGGCCATTCCGGGGGCCGGGGAACCGTCACGATGGAATGTCGCCGACGGCGCGGTGATCGGGTCAGTGCTGACCGTCCGCGACCTCGGCCAGCCCAACGCTGCCGAATCGCTGTATGTGCTGTTACGTGATGGTGTGCAACGGGTTTCGCCGTTCGTCGCCTCACTCCTGCGGTCGGCGAACTCGTTCGGTGATGTGGCCCCGATTCAGGTGGCCCCCGACAAACTCGCTCCGATACCGGTGGTGGATAAGCTGCCGGTGTCGTTCTACCCGGCCACTCGGCTGCGCCTGGTGGACACTGCCGTCAACGCCACCACCTGCCTGGCGTGGTCGAAGGGCGCCACTGACCGCGCTGCCGAAGTCACGATCTTGTCGGGGCAAGGGTTGCCGATCCCGCTCGGCTCCGCCGATAACCGCCTGGTCAAACTCCCGAAGGGCGTGCGTGATCCCGAATCGGTGGAGGCTGACCAGGTGTACATCGGCCCCGGTGCCACGAACTTGGTGATGACGACCAGTGCGGCCCCAGCGGCGTCCTCGCGCGAAGCGATGTGGTGGATTTCAGATCAAGGGGTCCGCTACGGCATCGAGTTGTCCGACGACGCGTTCACGGCCCTCGGGGTGTCCCCGGATCGGTCGCAGCAGGCACCGTGGCCGCTGATCCGGGCGTTTGCGCCAGGGCCAGCACTCACCCGCGCCGACGCACTGGTCCAGCACGACTCGCTCGCTCCCGTCGGGGGCGCCGAAGCGCTCCCCACCAGGTCGCCGGGAAGCTAGTTGTTAAAAATCGAGGGTTGAAAAACTAGTGCCGATATACGACATACACGCTGATAGGATCAGATTGTGACTGACCGCGACCTTCCCCCTGAGCAGACGGGCTACCCTTCGAGCGAGGGCGACACCGGTGCGCACGCCGCAGAGCCGCCGGCACCGCCGGCGGTGCCGGGCTGGCCCCCACTACCGGCGAGCGGTGGGGAATCCGCGGGCGCTCACGCCCAATCCTCAGTGCCGCCCCCACCCCCGCCGTGGCCGGGCCGCACCCCGGATGTGCCCAGTCCGGCATCGCGATCCGACGCAGCTCCGCCGTGGGGTCAGCACGCACAATCCAGCGAGTCGGAGGTTGTGGAGTCAACCTCGGAGCGACCCGCGGCGGCCCCGCAAGATCCTGACCCGGGCGCGCCGTACCGTCCGTCGGATGTTGAGACCACAACGTTTTTCGACCGCCGCGATTTCCCGCCCCCGCCGTTGCGCGAAAGCCCCTCCGGCGGCGGCAGTTTCGGTGACCCCGGTGCGGGCCAGCAGGCGGTGCCGCCCACCTCCTCTCAGTGGGGTGGCGAGCCTCCACGGCATCAGGCCCCACCGTTTCCGCAGCAATCCGGCCCGCAGCGTCCCCCGTCGCCCGCCCAAGGCTGGCCCGGTGAGCGTTCTGCGCCTCCTGCCGGTGACCCGCGCCAGTGGGGCGACCCCGCCCCGGCGGCCACGGGGCCGGCCAACTACTCCTACGTCGACTCGATTCGGCCTACTGAACTCGTACCGACCCGCAAGATTCCCCCGGGCAAGGGCTGGCGGAAAGTGCTGTACAAGAGCACCTTTGGGCTGCTGAACTTCGGGCAGTCGCCCGATGAACGGCATTTGGCGGAGCTGGAGGCCAAGATCCGCTCCCTGCTGCGGGGCCGCTACAAGATCGGTGTGCTCGGCAAGGGCGGCGTCGGCAAGACCACGATTGCCGCCGGGGTGGGGTCGATCTTCGCCGAGCTCCGCCAGGATGACCGGGTAGTGGCCATCGACGCCGATACCGCGTTCGGCAAGCTGGGCCTGCGCGTGGACCCCAACGCCAAGGGGTCCTATTGGGAGCTCGCCGCCGATCAGGACTTGCGCACCTTCGCCGACGTGCGCTCCCGCGTGGGTAACAACACCGCCGGCCTATTCGTGCTGGCCGGCGAATCTGCCACCGCCCGCCGCCGGATACTCGAGCCAAACATCTACCGTGAGGCGACCGGCCGGCTGGACAACCACTTCACGCTGTCGATCATCGACTGCGGCTCCACGATGGATTCCCCGGTAACCCGGGAGGTCCTGCGCGATCTTGACGCACTGATCGTGGTGTCCTCGATGTGGGTGGACGGGGCTTCCGCCGCGGCACAGACCATGGAGCTGCTCGCCAACACCGGCCATACCGGGCTGCTGCATCGCACGGTCGTCGTGCTCAACGACGGTGACGGGCACGCCGACAAGCGCACCCGCGAGGTGCTCCACGAGCAGTTCAGCCAGCGCGGCCAGCGCGTGGTGGAAGTGCCGTTCGATCGACATCTGCGGCCCGGCGGTGTGATTGACGTGCAGAACGAAATCGACAAGGTGACGCGTCGACGGTTCATCGAGATCGCTGCGGCGATCGCCGAGCACTTTCCCACGACCAGCGACAGCCTGCGGGGGCGCCGGTGACCACGGTGAGCCCGTCGACTCCCACGTCAGGATCGTCAGCCCCCGGTGGGCCGCTGGTGCCCTCGTCGTGCAGGGTGTCGCTGTTGGTCGGCGACGCTCACCAGATTGATCTGGTGTTACCGGCCGCAGTCCCGCTCTCGGCGTTGACCGACTCAACTCTCGGGGCGGTCAATCGGCTGCTGCGCAGCAAGGGTGAAGACGAACTCCCTGTAGGGACATATGAGTTCGCCCGCGCGGTGGGGATGACACGGCTCTCGGAGGAGGTGTCGTTGTCGGCGCAGGGTGTCGCCGACGGTGACCTGTTGGCGTTCGTGCCCGAGAAGACAGCCCGCAGGTACACGCCACTGATCGAGAATGTCTCGACTGCGCTGGCCCGCTGGGCCCATGCCCACTTTCCTCCGGTGTCGACCCACGACGCGGTGGTGGTCGCCGGGGCGCTCACCGCGGCGGCACTGCTCGGGCGGCCCTGCTGGTGTGGCGACTGCGTTGGGCGGCCCAGCCGTTTTGGCTGAGCCCCGCGATCTTCGCTGTCACCGCGGGCATCCTGTTGGCGACAGCGATGTTGTCGGCGCGTGCTGGGGCCAGCCGCGTCATCGTCGACGGCGCCGCTTGGGCGGCGTTGGTCGGTCTCGTGCTGGCCGGCGCGAGCGCGCCGTATGGCAACCAGCCCGGGGCCCCGCATTCTTTCCTGGCCGCCGTGGTGGCCACCGTCGGGGTGCTGCTGTTGGCCCGGATGACGGGCCGCCACTGGACCGCGGCGGCGGCGATCGTCACCGTGACCACGGCCGTCATCGCCGCTGGCCTGACCCGGATGTTCTTCGACGTTCCCGCTCAACGCATCGCCATTGTCATGTTGATGGCGGTGCTCATCGCTTCTCGGGCGGCGACCGCGATTGGGCTGTGGATGTCCAAGGTTCCGCGCCAGAGCTTCGAGTCCATCACCGGGCGCGACATGTTCACCCGCGCCCCCGGTCAACCCGAGGACACGCTGACACCTGTGGAGTCGGCGGCCCATGACGTGACGTTGCGCGGGGAGCAGGTCGCCGAGGTGGCCCGCCGGTCCAACCGGGTGCTCACCGGGACCCTGCTCGGGATCGCGGTGGTGCAGCTGGCGGCCTCCTGGTGGGCGATCGCCCCGGGGTCGGGCTCGCAGTGGCCCTCGATCGTCGTCGTCGTGGTGACGGCGCTGTGCCTGATTCTGCGGGCCCGCGGATTGCGGCACCGCCGTCACGCGGTGACCATCGTCATCGGGTCGGCACTGTCGCTGATGGCGATCCCGCTGCATTACGGCCTCAGCGCTCCGGCCTCGGCGACCGTCGCGGTGGCGGTGTCGGCGGCCGCGGTGTTGGCCGTGGCCGTGGCCGGGCTGCTGGCCGGGGCGGTCATTCCCTCCCGCAGCTTCTCTGAACCCATCCGCCAAGTCGTGGAATGGCTGGAGTACCTCGGCTATGCGCTCATCGTGCCGTTCGCCGCGTGGGCGATCGGGCTGCTGCAATACATCAGGTTGCACTGATGCGGGGCAAAAGTGTGGCGGCCGGCCTGGCCGCATTCGGACTGCTCAGCGCCAACGTGTTGGCGCCCCCGGCGGCGCTGGCGGTCGCCCCGCCGGTGATCGACCCGGCCGCACTGCCGCCGGACGAGACTCCGGGCCCGCCCCAGGAGATGCGCCAAACCAAGGCGTGCGTGACCCCGGTGGTGGTGGGCGATCCCAACGTGGCACAGCCCGACCCGGGCAACACCATGCTCAACATCGAACAGGCCTGGCAGTACTCGACGGGCGCCGGAGTGACGGTGGCCATCATCGACACCGGCGTCACCCCCAACCCGCGGTTCCCGCGGCTGTTCCCCGGCGGCGACTTCGTGCAGGGACTACCCGACGGCGGGCTGACCGATTGCGAAAGCCACGGCACCATCGTCGCCTCGATCATCGGCGCCGCCCCGGCTAACCCGGCCGACCGCCCCACGCCGCGCCCTGCGGGAGCAGGGGCGCCCCCTCCACCCCCGGGCGTGCCGGCCAACCCGGCGCCACCAGCGTTTCCCCCGCCGCCGACGATCACCGCGACCGCGACAGTGACCGCGCCCGCGCCGCCGCCCGAGCCGCCGCCACCTCCTGCTGAGCCGCCGCCGGGTGGACCGCCCCCGGCAGGACCTCCCCCGCGCAGGGCCCGGGAGACACCGGCGCCGCGCAGCCGTTGGTACCGGGCCCGCCGCCGACGGGACCGGATGGCGTGGTGGGCGTGGCCCCCGATGTCTCGCTGATTTCGATTCGGCAGTCCTCGACGGCGTTCACCCCGGCGCGACCAGCCCCCGGCGACATCGAGGGCCAACGCAAGGCCGGCGACATCGCGACCCTGGCCAAGGCGATCCGCCATGCTGCAGATCTGCCCGGCGTTCAGGTGATCAACGTGTCGTTGGCGTCGTGCATCAACGCCGCCGCCCCGGTCAACCAGGACGCTCTGGGCGCGGCGGTGCGCTACGCCGCGGTGGACAAGGACATCGTGATCGTGGCCGCCGCCGGCAATCAGGGCGGCGGCGACCAGGGACAGGACTGCGGACAGAACCCCGCCTTCAATGCGCTGGACCCCAACGATCCCCGGGACTGGGCTGGGGTGCGCACGATCGTGACTCCGGCGTGGTTCTCCGACTACGTGCTCACCGTCGGCGCGGTGACCCCCGAGGGGCTGCCGCTGCCGGATTCGATCAACGGCCCGTGGGTGTCGGTGGCCGCCCCTGGCTGGCGGATCATGGGCCTGTCGAACACCAACGGCGCCGCGGTGAACGCCCGACCCGATGAACCCGGCTTGGGTGCCGGTTTCTGGGGGACCAGCTTCTCGGCTGCCTACGTCAGCGGCGTGGTCGCGCTGGTGCGGGCCAAATTCCCCGATCTCACCGCGGCCCAAGTCATGCGGCGCATCACCGAGACCGCCCACAATCCGGCCCGCGGGGTCGACAACCAGGTCGGCTACGGCGTGGTCGATCCGGTAGCTGCGCTGACCTTTGATGTGCCGCTGGGCGATCCGAAGCCAGTCGAGCGGCTCAGCACCGACCTGTATGTACCTCCGCCCCCGCCGGGACCGGATCATCGCCCGCGTAACAGCGCCCTGCTCGCCGGCGCCGCGGTCCTGCTGGTCGCCGCGGTCGCCGTGGCGGTAGTCGGCATGCGACGGAGGCTGCGATGAAGGCCCGCACCGTGGGCGTGCGCGCCGGAACACCGGTGGTGGTCGCGCTCGAAGTCGTTGCCCTGGTGGCATTCATCGGTCTACCGCCGGCGCGGTTTGGATGGTGGCCGGCCGCGGTGATCACCGCCGTGGCGCTGCTGCTGCTGGTACCCACTGTGCACCGCCGCAACGTGCCGGGCTGGCTGGCGGCCGTGCGGCGCTGGCGTCGTTCCCGGCGCGGGAAATACCCGGCGGCGGCTGCGGCCGTGGATGTGCCCCACGGCAACATCGTGTGCGGTGTGCGCGTCGAGGCCTACGAAGCCCTCACGATGATCGAGGTGACCGGAAAGCCCTACTCGCTGACGTTCCTGCGCGGCTCCACGGTGTCGCTGACCCGCAACCTGCTGCCGCTGGAGGTGCTGACCGAGCTGCTCGACCAGCCCGGCGGGATTCAGCTGGCGGCCATTGACGTCGTGCCCGCCGGACACCGCGTGCGCCGCGGCAACGAATACCCCCCGCTGTACAGCACTCTGCTGGCCGACCGGCCCGCGGCCGGGCAGCGCACCATGCAGTTCGTGGTGCGCCTCGACATCCGAAACTCGGTGCCCGGCCTTCAGTATCGGCAATCGGTCGGGGCTGCAGCCGCCGCCGCCACCGAGCGAATCATCAATGCCCTGTTAGAACGCGACATCCGCGCCACCGCCCTGACCGCCGCCGAGCTCGACACCGCGCTCGACCGGTTGGGCGCGCGGCTGCAGCCGGCGCCGGCGCCCCCGGTCATCGAGGGCACCGACAGCCCGGCCGACCCGGTGCCCTTTCGCTCCACCAGCCCAGCGCAGCGGCGCAGCAAGGTCAGCAACGAGGTTGGCTGGCGCACCATCAAGGGCCACCCCGGGTTTCTCACGACGTACTACTTCTCGCCCGAGGACATCACCACCGCGTCACTGCATCAGATGTGGGCGCTGCGCAGCGACGAGGTGGTGTTGACGCTGAGCTTGTTCAAGCGCCGCTACGGGGAGGCCCCTGACGGCGATGGCCCGGTAATGATCGCGGCCACGGTGCGCACCAACGATCCGCAGCCCCCGCAGCAGCCACCGACGCTGTATCTCAACACGTTGCCCGGTGACCAGTTTTGCGCCGCACTGCGGCCGGCCCCGACGGCGCGTCCGGGCCACCTCGACATCCCCGCGCGCCCGCTGGGGGAGCCCAGCGCGTTGGAGATCCCGATCGGCTCGACGGGCATTCTGGTGGGAGCTGCACTGCGCGATGACCGCCGCGCAGACCCGCCGGTGCAGCGCGACGATCTGGTCATGTTGTCGCTGACCGACCCTCAGCAGGCCACCCGCATCGTCATGGACACCAGCGAGTATTACGTGCGCCAGCTGCTCATCCGCGCCGCCGCGGTGGGGGAGCGGATCGCCATCTATTCCAGCCAACCCAACCGGTGGGCGAGGTTGGCCCAACCCAATATCGCCGTGGTCGACCGCCGCCGGCCCGCAGAGTTCGTGCCCTCGATCATCGTCAACGACCGGCCCCTCATTGCGCCGCCCACCGGATTGTCGGCCACCGTGATCACCCTCGGGCGTGCCCAGCCTGGCGGGCAGCAACCCGACATCCACTTTCAGCAGATCTCGCGGGAATCGGTGCGGATCAGCACCGCCCGCGACACCGTCGAGGTCGCCATCGTGGCCTTCAACCAGGAACAGGCCTGGCTTGGCCTATGAGCGCTGCGCAGACACATTCTCCGGCCTGGCCGGGTCGGCGTCTTCTGGACGCCCTGGGCGTCACTGACCTCGACACGTTCGACCCGCGCGCGGGGTGGCGACGCCGCGCCGACGATGACGTGCTGGCGATCCCGGTCGGTGCGCCAGTGGACGCGCCCGACTCGGTGGTGTCGATTGAGCTCGGCAATCACGCCAACGTCGCGCTCTGCGTGGGCATCGCTGGGAAAACCACAGCGCTGCTGTCGCTTGCGCTGAGCGTGTGCACCTTGTATCCGCCGACACGCGTGCAGCTCGCGATCGCCGACACACAGAACGGCATCACCAGCGCAAACGCCACTACCGGCCCTCCTCCTCACGTTGTCGCCCACTGCGCGGGCTACCGGCGCGCAGCCGACCCTCCGGCGAACTGGGACACCTGGTGCGCCCAGGTCGAGGCCGCGCTGAATGAGCGCACAGGGCAGTCCCAGCCCGAACTGCTCGTCGTCGTCGATGCCGTCGACGAGCTGCTGGGGTCGCACCCACAAGTGGCGGGCACGCTGCAGCGCATCGCCGACGAAGGCCGCGACAAGCGTGTCCGGCTCCTCATGTCGAGCACTGAGCAGACCTCGACGTTCGCGGTTGGCGCCCGGGTGGGTCGGCCCGTTGAGGCAACCAGCGACGTCGTGATTGCGCTGAGGACCGCGACAGCACAAACGTCCATGGATGCCCTCGGTGGACCCCAGGCGTGGCAGCTGCCGATGTCCCCTCCGGGCCTTGGCTATGTCCGAACGCCTGACGGTGCGAGCACCGGACCCGTACGGCTGTTCACCGCTGCCGATGTAGCGCCCGCGCTCTCGTCTCGACTCATGACGATCTGATGGTCGTTCGGCATTTTGTGCCTGTCGGGCACCCCGGTCGGCCGTAGCCTTATATCCATGCCCGATGAGCAGCTCGCCGCGCCGCTGTGTTTGGAGTCGTTTCGCCGCCGCAAAGCGGCGGCGCCGATCAATAGCGAGCACGCTCAGTTCACGATCGCTGATGTCGCCGCCGCGTGCGGTCTTCCACAACCTGTTGTGGCGCAACTAGTTCCGCGCACCTGGACCGATGCGGGCTGGATGTACACCGCCGACCAACTGCAGTTTGCAGTCCAGATCGGGCCTGACGTGCGCGCCGGGGAGTACGTCTCACCGCGGCAGGACTAACCAGCGCCCGAAAATAGTGCACGGAGCACCCCTGCGACAGCCCTACTGTTCCAACTATGAGTGCGACACCGGCCGCCTCCGGCGGCTATCGGCCACCGGTGACCCCGTTCGCCGGCTGGGTCCACGACGACCGCGGCCGACTCGTGCCGCTGGAGACAGCCCCGCATATCGGCGCGTTCGCCCCGCCGGGCACCGGCAAGACCCGCAAGTGGCTGGCGCAGTCGGCGGTGCTGTGGCCGGGCCCAGCAGTGGTGTCGTCCTCCAAGGACGACCTCATGCAGATGGTGGCCTCGCGGCGCTACGGGCCTGCCGCGCTGCTGGATCTGCGGCCTATCGCTGCGCCGTACTATCCGGCTGACCTGCGTCCGTACCGGTTCGATCCCACCGCATGGATCACCGGACTTGAGGATGCTAAGGCCGTCGCCCGCACGCTGTTGAGCACCTCGGCGGTCGCGCTGTCGGGCAGTTCCTTTCGCGGCAGCGACCCCGGCCCGTGGGATGACCTGGCGTTCGCCCCGCTGACCTGCCTACTGTTGGCCGCGAGTCCGCAAGGGCTGGGGCTGGGCATCGACTGGGTGATCGAGGCTGCCGAGGACGTGACCCTGCCCAACCCCTGGCCCACCTCGCCGCAGATGAGCACTGACGCCTCCTGGGTGACCGCGGCCATCTGGTCGTCGAACCGCTACTTCGAGGCCCGCGTGCGCAGCGTGTTGAGCATGGAGGCCAAGCAGCGCGACTCGGTCAAAATCACCGTGACCAAGGTCCTGACTGCCTGGCTGCAGACGATGGAACGCGACAGAGGCCTGCCAGTCCTCGATGAGGAGTTCCTGGAGGACCCCAACGCCACCATCTATCTGCTGACACCCTTTGATGGCACGGTCGCCGCGCAGGCGATCACTCTGATGGATCAGCTGATTAACCGTCAACGCGTGAAAGTCGCTCAGTGGGACGAGTTTTCCCGGTTGGGCATGTTTCTCGACGAGATCACCAACACGCCTTTGCCGCGGCTGCCGCAATACATCGCCGAGTCCCGCGGCCTGGGCGTCTCGCTGTGTTTTGCCGCCCAGGCCGGCGAGCAGCTCGACGCGATCTACGGCCCGCTGCAGGGGGCAGCGATTCGCGCTGTCGTTCCGGCGTCGCTGCTGATGTACGGCTCCCATGAGAAGGATCTGATGGAGTCGGCGTCGTTCTGGAGCGGCAAGACCACCCGCAGCCAACTGTCCTACGACCACAGCCTGGATTCGACGTCGACGAGCCGCACCTTCGGCAATGCCCTTGAGCCTGAGGAACTTATGCCACCCAATGACTCGTTCGCGCGGCTGCTGATCCGCGGCACCCCCGGGCGCATGGTCACCCTTATCGACTGGACCGAGTTCGTGAAGTACCTCGACGAACTGCGGGCAGCGCGGCTCCACAGCAGCAGCGGCGGCCGCCAGCGATTCAGCGGCCTCGACGCGGCGGCGACGGCATGACGACCGTTGGTGCACAGATGATTCCCGCTGCTTCGCAGGAGACCTCGCTGCGGTCACTGAGCGTGTCCGCATCCACGGCAACGGCTCTGGCGCGAGCACGCAGGGATCTTCAGCACGCAATCGTGATGGGTGTCGACGCGCATCGCTGCCGCCAGTACGCCCTCTCGGCTCGCGATGAGGCCGCCACGGTGCTCCTGGCCGCCGATGCCAGCTCCCGACAACTGCGCCATGCCCGGGTTTATCTCGAAGCCGCGCAGCGCTTCTTAGACGCGCGGGCCACCCCGGTGATGTGCGACCGCGGCGAGGGCTACCCGGCTGCCAGCTAAAGGCGTTGGCAGGTAGCCCCACCGCGCCGGGGGCAGCCCCATTTCCGTGCCTGGCTTGCCGGGTGTGACTGCTGACAGCAGTCGCTGCGCTGTGCTTGGAGAGCCGCGCGCAGCCGGAAAAATAGTGCACGAGCGACCCTTTGGGGCGTTTTAGGGTCAGAGTATGGCTGATCCCAGCGACAAGTTTGATGAGGTGCGGCGGGCGTGGGTCGCCCGCCATCAGGGGTGGTCGCTGATCCAGCGGCGCCGCGCCGAGCAGCTGGGCCGCCGAGTCCGCGCCCGTCAGCGCAGCACCGTGGCCGCCCTGCCCGATCCGCATGACGACACGTCGCTACCGCCGCTGATTCTGCGCGCCGCCAAGTCGCCTACCTCTCAGGTGGAGCTGGTGGTGGTGGCGATCCTGGCGGTGTGTGTTCCGTTGGGCTGGCTGGCCGGCGTGGCGATCAAATCCGTTCTGGTGAACCTGATTCCGCAGACGCTACGGTCATTTCCGATCGCTGCTCTGCTGTGGTCGGGGGTTGCACTCGGTGCGCCGATCCTGGCTCTGTATGACCCTGCACCGACGTTCGGTCAGATGGTGGTGGTGCCGTGGCTGTGTGTCCAACTGGCTGCGGCCCCGGTGATCGCCGGCGTGTACGGCATCGCCGAGGGCTGGTTGGCGATCCCCGGCTCAGATCAGTGGTGGCCGCTGACTCCAGCAGAGCCCGCATTGAGCCCCGAGGATGCCGCCGAGATTCTGGGGCCCTACGAGATCACCGGACCGCCGGTGGTAGAGCCCCGCCCGCTGCCCGACCATGGCGAGCGGATGCCGCGATGGTGAGCGCCGCCGGCGCCTCAGCGCTGCACACTCTCGGCTGCGACGTCGCGGTCGGCGAACTCCTCGACCAGGCTGCGGTCAACGCGCAGTTCCTCGGCCAACCGGTCATGTGCGGCGTAGAGACGGTTGATCCGATCGTCGAACGCGCGCAGGTCGTCGTGCGCGCGCTCGATTTCCTCGTGCAGTTGGGTGAGCAGCCGATCGGCGATGTCGTCTTCGGTCAGCGGCGTCGCGGCCTGCTCCTGAAGCCGCACGTTTTTGGTGGCGCGTGCGGTGATGCTCAGCGGATAGCCGCCCAACAGCACGACCGCCGCCGAGCCGGGCTGCCAGCCCAGAGTGCGATCGATGCGCAGCAGCGTGCGCACTCGGGGGGTGTTCTGAGTATCGCGGTCGCGCACCGCGGCCAACGTGCTGAAGTTCGGGAAGCCTCGCCGGTTGGCTTCTTCCCTCGACATCCGCAGCCTGGCCAGCCGGGCGTCGACGAAGTGCATAAGCCGGGGAACGCCGTCGGCGGGAACCGTCATATTTTCCAACTTACCGCACCCGATTGGCAAAGTCGGCCAGCGAATTTTCACCCCCGATATATGTCATATGCCGACGTTAGGTTGCCCGCATGAAGATTCTTCTGGCCCTGTTTGCCGTCCTGGCCGCCCTCGCGGCGGTCGCCGTTCTCGCCGTGGTGCAGCTCGTGATCAAACTCGCCCCGCTTCTGGTGCTACTCGCCGTGGCGGTGGTCGTCGCCAAGGCTGTGCAGGCTCGCCGGCGTCCGCCCCCGCCGCTGATGCCGGCGCTGCCGCCGGCCCGGCGGGTGACCCCCGCTGTCACCGCACCGCCACGACCGGTGGGATGGGCGCCGCAGGCCCCCGGCGGGTGGGTGCTGTTGCCGGTGTGGATGGGGCCCGCGCCGGTGGCGTGGCGGCCCCCGCCCACCGTGATCGACGCCGACGTGGAGGGCGAGCACCGTGGCTGATACCCCGATCATCACCGATGAGAGCTGGGTCGATGAACTGATGGGCGGGCCCGACCCGGCCGCGGTGCCCACCGCCGCGACGATGCAGCCAGGCGTGGCCGACCTCGACGCCGCCCAACCCGAGCCCGAGCCTGAGCCCGAAGCTGAGCAGTACGACGATTCGGCCGAGGCTCCGACCGATCCGCGGCTGCAGTCCGGCGCCGGGATCGCTGACGAGGTGCCGCCCGTGCATCTCGACACCGCAGCAGCCTTGACCGCCGAGCGCGACGAATCCGGGGTGGCCCGCGCCGACGCGGGCGCCAAACGCACTGCCGTGGCGCTGGGGGCGGGGCTGGTCGTGGCGGTGAGCGCCATCGTCGCCGCGCTGGTCACCTTCAGCGACACCGATGCACCTGCCGCGCCCCGTCAGGACAGTGCGGCTGCGGCCGCGCCCGTGGCCCAGCCGCAGCCGGTTCCTACCTCCGCCGCCCCGACCGTCCCTCAGGATCAGTCCATTCCCTTCACCGCCAGCGCCCCGTGTGCAGCCGGGTCAACCTCAGCGCAGTCGCTGACCGACACCGCCACCGATTCGGCGTGGGTGTGCGCCCGCGGCTCACGTGATGAAGCCCTCGAAGGCAAGGTCCTCACTGTCGACTTCGGCAAGAGCTACATGATTTCCGGTGTCGAGGTCACGCCAGGATGGGTGGCGAAAACACCTGGGGGACAGGACCGATGGCTCCAGCATCGGGTGGTGACGCGGCTGCAATACATCTTCCTCAACGGCAACGTGGTCTCTGACATCTTCACTCAGGACACCGGGAACGCCCACGGCCCGGTCACCGCCGCGCTGCCGCGCCGGGTCTTGGCCTCCCGGGTCAACGTGGTGGTCTTGCAGACCTCCCGCCCACCTGCCTCACCGTTGCCGGCCACCGATCCCGCTGCCCTGCCTGAGGCGCAGCCGGGGCTGGTGGAATCGCTGCTCGGCGAGGGTGGCGGGCCGCTGTCGGAAACACCGCAGAACCCTGAGCCGTATCCGGATCTGACCGTGCCCGACAACGGCAGCGACCCCGTGGACAACACGTTCGCGATGAGCGCATTGAAGTTTCTCGGTTACCAGCCCTAAGAAAAGAGACCACTGTGGCACTGTCGAAAACCTGGCAAGGGCGTCTCCGCCGATGGCGCGGTGGCGCCCATCGGGCCGGTGTCATCGCCCTGGTCGCCGCCGCGGTCTTCGGCGCCGTCGCGGGCTGCAAGGTGTTCTTCGCCCCCGATCGCCCTGACTTCATCGGGATCGCTCAGCGTGAACGCAACCAACAAAGCGTTGTCGGCGCGTTCGCCTCGGACTTCGTGGTGGCCTGGCGCACTGCGACGGCGAATCAGCGCGACAGCTTGGCGCGCTTCATCACCCTGCCCGAGCAGGGACTGGCGCTGCCCTCGACGCCGGCGGCGGTGATCACCGCGCCCCAGGTGGGCCCGGTGCTGCGGATGGGCACCCTCGATGACACCGAGCTCTACACCGCGGTCATCTCGGTCAACGAACGCCCCTACGCCTCGGCCCAACCGACCCGCACCTTCTACCAGGTGCCGGTGTCGCTGTGGAACCGTCAGCCACGCGCCCTGGACTTCCCGGCCCAGATCAACGATCCCGGCCCGGGCGCGGATTTCGCGCTCGACTACCGCAACGCCCTGGGCCCGGATAGCCCGGTGTTCGCCGTGGTCGCCGGATTCATCCGCACCTACCTCACCGCCACCAACGGGCTGGATCGCTACGTGGTTGCCGGTGCCCCCCTGCGCCCGATCGGCGGCTATCAAAGCGCGGTGGTCTCCTCAGCGGCCACCAGTCGCAGCGTGCCCGAAGCGCCAGCGCCGGGAGAGCAATTGCATGTGCGGGCCACAGTCGTCGCCCAAACCTCACAATTTGCCACAGTGAATCTGGTGTACCCGCTGACGCTGGAAAATAGCGGCGGGACCTGGATGGTGGCGGCCATAGACTTAGTGCCACAGGTCGGCGGTCAATCAGAAGCCGATCCGGTAGCCAAACCGCATAGCTAACGCACCTCAAGAAAGGCGAGACGAATATGGCGGAGAATACCGAATTACTCGCGGCGTCAGGCCTTTTTGAGGCCGGCAACAAGCTCGGCCTGGCGGTGCTGGGCTTCTTGGCGCTCGCCGCACTGGTCATCGGCGCCGGATCGGCCATCCGCAAGCTCAAAGAGGGCTCCGGGGCGGCCATCACCGCCGAAATCGGTGCCATCGTCTTCGCGGTCCTCATCGGGCTCTCGGTCGGCATCGCCTCCGCGCTCACCCAGGAAGCCGAGGACTCCGGCATCCGCAACCCGGTCCGCGTCGACAGCGTGTGGGATCGCTGAGCGCATGGGCAACGACACCTCGGCCAAGATCTACTCCGATCAACGCTCGCTGCCCATCCATCTGGGCGACTCCGGTGACGGATTCACGCTGCCGTTCAAGGAGAAATGGCGCGCCCCCGACGCTATCGCCGCGGTGCTGGGCTTCGTGGTGACCGGTTCGCTGGTGACGGCCAACATCACCAACGGGGCCAGTGCGTTCCGCATCCTCATTCTCGGCGTGGTGATCACGGTGGCTGCGGTGTGGCTGCTGTCGAAGCTGCCGGCGACCCGCCCGTCGCTGCGCACCCGCGCCCACTGGTGGTGGGAGAACCTGCGCCCGCAGGTCATCTCATCGCACCGCCCTCCCCGTTAAGAAGGGTCCTGCCATGTCTGTGCCCGCCCCGCTGCGCGCGATCGGCAACCTGCGGCTGACCCCGCACGGGGTCTACGCCGACTATCTGCTCTCCGGACAGCCGTTCATCTTCCTCTCCGAAGAGTGGCAGGACCGGGTGGCTGCCGAGCACGCCGAGCTGTGGCGTGCGCTGCCGTCCGGATCGTCGATCAGTGGCCTGACAGTGCCGGTGGCCCCGCGCGCCACCGTCCGCAAAATGCTGTACAGCCACCCCGATTTGCGCCCCGGCGCGGCCGCCCCCGAGGGCGTGTCCGAGGCGGCGCGGCCCTGGGTGCAGCACTGCCGCAGCTGGGAACCCACCATCGCCGGGCACCGCGCTCGCCGCCGTATCTACTGGCTGAGCCTGCCCCTGGATTACGGACTGGCCGGGCGCACCCCCAGCGGCACGTGGCGGCGCATGGTCGACGCCGCACTCGGCCGCGACAAGGACACCGACTCCTCCATCGCCTACTACCGGGACCTGGCCGCCCAGATGGTCGCCGCGCTGCCTGCGGTGTTCTTTCCCAAACCGGCCACGGTGGAACAGATCTGGTGGCATTGGAACTACATCGCCAGCCGCGGCGCCTGGGATGCGCCGCTGCCGACACAACCGTTCAATCCCGACGCCACCCTGCCGGGGTCGGCGTTCACCCCGGTCCACCTCGACCCGGGGGCAGCTCAGCTGCGCGACCGCCGCTGGCGGGCGGCCCGCACCGACACCGACGTCTTCGTACGCACCTTCCGGGATCGCACCGACGGTGTCGCGGACTCCTATCAAGCGCTGCTGCCCTTAGACAGCTTCCCCGACAACGGAATTGCCTGGCCGCGCTCGACACTGTTCAAGGTCCTCGATGACCTCACGACACCGACCACCGTCTTGGACTGGACGATCAACATCACCTTCACCAGCGCGGATGTGGCCGTGTCGACCGCAGAGAACGTCATCGTCAACATTCGCGACCAGTACCGCCAGCGCGGCCGCCACGCATCGAGTTCCGACGAGCTGCTGCGCAAGCTGGCCTCCGGGCGGGAGCTGGCCTCAGAACTCAAACGCGGCAGCGCCGAGCGCGGTGTGAACGCCGCCATCGTCATCGCCGCGGCCGCCGGTGACCCGGACACGGTGAACCGGGCCGTGGCCGATGTCGCCCGCACCTACCGCGGCCAGAACATCGGCTCGAAACGGTGGCGCGGCAGCCAGCCCACATTGTGGCGGGCGTTCGCCCCGGGAGGGGAGCGCCGCGCCGCCCTCGACGAGTTCCGCAACCCCACCACCACCAAGCGGTT
This sequence comes from Mycobacterium sp. MS1601, assembly GCF_001984215.1. Classification (NCBI taxonomy): domain Bacteria; kingdom Bacillati; phylum Actinomycetota; class Actinomycetes; order Mycobacteriales; family Mycobacteriaceae; genus Mycobacterium; species Mycobacterium sp. MS1601. The sequence continues at coordinate 21,286 of NZ_CP019422.1, read as the reverse complement.
CGCGCCATTCGTCCCGCTGCTGGCGAGCAAGCTCGGCAACAACACCGGCGTCCCGCTGGGGATGAACCTGACCAGCCCCGGGCTGCGCGACGTCGTTCTCCTCGATGTCCTCAACGCGCCGGCCCGCGAGAACCCGGCGAACCTGGTGATCTGCGGCTCACCGGGCCGCGGCAAATCGCACGCGACGAAGAATTTGAGCCGCTCGTGGCTCAAACTCGGCGCCGGTCTGCATTTATTCGATCCCACCGACGCCCGCGAACACGAAACAGCGTTGGCCGATTTCGACGATAAAGTCGTCATTGATGTCAGCCGCATGAATTTCAGCCTCGATGGACTGCGGGTCTTCCCTTATAAAGAAGCCGCAGAACGCACCATCGACCATTTGCTACCGCAATTGGGATTGTCGCCGTTGAGCCGGGGCGCTCAGCGACTGTGGGGGCTGCTGGCCCCGGAGTCACGCGAGGCCAACGGCATCGGCAGCACCGCGCAGCTGATCAGATATCTCCGCGACATGCCCACTGCGCTGCGCACCGACGCCGACGAAGACCTGCTCATCGGGTTGGAAGGCCTAGCCGCCCAACGCCTGCTGCGGCCACTGTTTGATGAGTCCCTGCCCGTTCCCGACATCGCCACCACCCAATGCGTGATCTGGAATTTCGCCGGACTCAAGCTGCCCACGGTCACCGAGGAATACCAGGCCCACCTGCATCAGCAGACCACGCCGGGCCAGCGCGCCGCCCAAGCGCTCTACGGGCTGGGCGCCGAAGTGGCGCAGTCGATCTTTTTCGGCCGCCCCGATCAGCCTGACATGCTGGTCGTCGAGGAGTGCGCAGCGTGGACCAACTCTCCGGGCGGGCAGAAGTGCGCGAACACGATCATCCGCCAGGGCCGTAAGGCCTGGACGGGGTTCTGCGGTATCAGCCAGCAGCCGATCAAAGACTTCGCCGTGCTGGAGGACGAGTTCATCGATCAGCGACTGTGCCTGGGGTTCAAGCGATCTGACATCGCCAAAGCAACCTTGCAGTGGTGTGACCGCGACCTGGACCGCCACCCGGAGCTGCTGGCCAACTACGTCAACAACACCAGCCCTGTGCAGCTGGTCGACCACGGCGACGACGCGATTGATGACCGCTACGGAAAGGTGATCCCCGGCCGCGAGGGCGAAGCGTGGTTCCTCGACGAGTTCGGTGGCTTCGGCAAGGTGGCGCTGTTTGCAGCCCCGACCGCGGCGTTGGCCGCCCGCTTCGACACCAACCCCCACCGAGCTCAGCAGCGCAGCCAGGCCACGCAGCGATCATGACCGCCCGCCTGCACTACTGGTATCTGACCCACCCGCGGTGGGGCCGTCCGCTGCTGGTGCTGGGCGTCCTGCACACGCTGGCACTGCTGGCGACCGTCACCGCGCCGACGGCCAGCGCGTCGACCAACGCGATGGTGCTCAACTGGACCGGCCTCAAAGACACCTACGGGGTGCCCCTGGGCAACTACTACCTGAGCCTGCCCACCATTCGCGAGCAGATCACCCAGGCCGGGCCCGACATCGGCTGGACACCCGATAGTTGGATGGCCTGGACGCTGCACGCCATGGAAACGATGGCGTTCAATGTCACCTCGGCCAGCATCCTCACCGCCGAGGCGGGGCTGTTCATCGGCATCATCGCGTTGGCGCTGTGGCTGATGAAGATGACGGTGAGCACCTACTGGCTCACTGTCATCGGCGAGATCGCCCGCGCAGTCACTAACGCGGTCATCACCGTCACCACGCAGTTGGGCCTGTTGGCGATCGCGATCCCAATCGGGGTGTTCGCCGGGGTGGTCACCATTCACCGCGGCGAAGCCGGTCGGGGCTGGACGATGATCCTCATTGCGTTGACCATGCCGGCACTGTCGATCGCGATCTTCGCCAACCCGGCCGGGCTGATGTACGGGGAAGGCGGGCTCCTCGAGTTCGCCCGCCGGGTCGGGTTCAGCGTCGCCCAGGCCGCCACTCCGGGCCATAACGGCACCTTCGACGGTGTCGGCTCGGGCGGGCAGGTCGACGCGCTGACCGCCAGCCTCATCACCCACACCGTGCGAGAACCGTTGCAGCTGTGGAACTTCGGCCAAGTGGTCGATCGGGTCGGTGGATGCGGGGCCGCCTGGTCGGCAGCAGTCAATCGCGGCGCACCCGATGGACCGATCCGTGCCATGCAGTCCTGCGGCAACACCGCAGCAGTGTCCTACGCCCAGCACCTCGACGGCACCAACATCTGGGTCGGGCTGGTGTTCGTTGTGGTTGCGCTGCTGCTGGGGGCCTTCATGGTGCTCTCGGGCTGGGCGGTGCTCAAGGTGTCGGTCAAGGCGATCTACACAACGGTGATCCTGCTGCCGACGCTGTGGCTGGGAGCCATCCCCGGTGCCCCCAGCGTCGCGCCACCGCTGTGGTGTGGCAGTTCTTCCGCCACGCCATCGAAGTCCTGGTCTACATCATCTTCGTCAGCGTCATGGGCCTGGCGGTGGAGTCAATCGTCGCCGGCCGGCTCCCCGCACAACTGGGCGGCACCAATCCGTTCGCGCACGTGCTGATGATGGGCGCCGTCTCGGTCGCGGCGATGATGCTGCTGCGCTACATCCGCGCCGACCTGTCGGCCGAACGACCCGGACCCGGCCTGTTCCGCCAGGCTGGCAGTGTCGCCCTCGGCATGGGGATGCACGCCGCGATCGGCGGCGTCGGCGGTGCCGCCGCCGCCGGAGCGAAAGGATTGGGGTCACGGCTGCACAACCGCGGCAACACCCCGTGGGAGCAGATGGAGGCAGACGCCACCTCCAACGCCCGTCAAATTCATGGCGCACCGCAGCCCGGTTTCGACCCGGTTCCCTCTGACGGGAGCACTGGCAGTCCCGGTGCGGGAGGCAGCTCTGGAGGTGCCGCCGAACAGCCCACAGCGGGCGGTATCGACCCCGGCGGCGCAGCACACCCCGCCCCCGCCGGCGGTGGAGAGCCGGCACTGTCAGCGCCGCCGCCGACCGGCGGGGGAATCCAAGGCATGCTCAGCGGCTTCGACAACGCCCGCGCCGCAGCACCGGCCACCCGCCACTCCGCCCCGGCTCCCAGCGGGTCTCCGCCAGCGACCTTCGAGCTGCCCGGCGAGGCCCCGGGAGGGCTCGGCGGGACAGCGACATCCCTGCCTGCGATGGCCGACCTCCCCGAGGCGCGGTACCTCGACGAGGTCCCACCACCCCCGGAACCGCCGCACGACGACGAGGAGTTTCCACCACCCGACGACGAGCCAGGACCTTCCGCCGGGCCACCGACTACCGTCAATCCCATCACCAACACGTAGCCAAGCAGGGGAGAAGCGCCACCCATGACCTCGCCGACCGAACAGCGCCGCGCGTTCGACGCCGCGATGGACAGCTACCGCTCCGGGGACCGCGCCACCGCACTGAGCATCTTCACCCGCATCACCGCCGACAACCCCGCCATGTCTGACGCCTGGCTGGGTCGCCTGGCGTGCGGAGACCAGGAACTCGACACCCTGACCGGCGCGCACGAGAACTCCCGGGCGCTCTACCGCGAAACCCGCCGCATCGGCCTCAAGGCCGGCGAACTGCACGCCGTGATCGTGGCACCGCTATACCTGACGCTTCCGGTGTGGTCACGGGCCACGCTGGCCCTGGCCTACGCCTCAGCACTCATCCGCGCCGAACAGTACGCCCAAGCCGCGTCACTGCTCGACCACCCGGCCATCACCGAGGACACCCAAGCCGCCCAATGGCGTCAATTCATCACCGCCACACTGCACTACCGCACCCGGCGTTGGCCGGATCTGCTCGCCGCCACGGCGGTGTCCCCACCGCCGGAAGCAACCTATGTCCTGGAACCTGTCAGCGCCGCCGTCGCGGCGCTGACCGCGGCGGCCTCCGCCAGCCTGGGACAGTTCCAAACCGCACTCGACACCGCCGACAAGATCCACACCGACAACCCCTACGTCAGCGCCGATGTGGCGCTCACCCGCGGCTGGTGCCTGCGTGAACTCGACGACCCCGACGCTGCGCTGGCGGCGTTCCGCGCCGCCGCAGTGGAGGGGCAGTTGCTGCCCGCGGCCCAGCAGGCCATCGACGACACCAGCTACCGCCTGGTGGTCACCGACCCCGAAACCATCGCCACCCGCACAGACAAGTGGGACCCGGCCACCGAAACCAGCCGCGCCCAGCGCGACGCGGCCGCACTGGCCGAAGAGCAGAAAGAAGTACTGGCCAACGCCAAGCGCCGCCTCGACGAACTGATCGGACTCGAAGGCCCCAAAGAGCAGATCGCAGTGTGGCGCACCGAAATTCAGATTGATCAGCTGATGGCCGCTCAGGGCGATGAAACGTCGTCGACCGGTGAAAACCACATGGTCCTGGAAGGTCCGCCCGGGACGGCGAAAACCACGTTCGCCCGCATCGTCGCCGAGATCCTCTTCGGCCTGGGCAAGATTCAGCGCCCCGAGGTCATGGAAGTCACCGAGGAGGATCTTGTCGTCGGTTACGTCTCCCAGACCGCGCAGCGGATGAAAGAGGTCTGCGAAGAGGCGTTGGGCGGGGTGTTGTTCATCGACGAGGCCTACCGGCTGGTCCCAGAGACCGAGGGCCACAGCTTTGGCAAGGACGCCATCAACACGCTGCTGAAATACATGGAGGACTTCCGCGACCGGCTGGTCGTCATCGTCGCCGGCTATCCCAAAGAGATGCGCCGCTTCCTGGCCGCCAATCCGGGCCTGGCGTCACGGTTCAACTTCACCCTAACCTTCACCAGCTACACCGCCGACGAAATCGTGGCGATCGGGCGCCACATCGCAGGCAAGGAGAAGATCGCAATTGCCGAGGAGGCGTGGCCCATGCTGCACGCCGAGGCCACCCGCTTGCGCGCCACACCCACCGACGCCGGCACCGCGCTCGACATCGCCGGCAACGGCCGCTACGCCCGCAAGGTGGTCATTGCCTGCAAACGGGAGCGCGCCCGGCGACTCAGCAGCAACACTCCGGAGGAATTGGCCGCCCTGGCCTCCGCCGATCCGTCGCTGCTGGTGGTCAACACCGACGACATGGCCCGCGCCCTGGCCTCCTCGCAGAGCGGCGATATCAGCGCCGCGCCGGCGACATGACTGCCCATACCGGCCCGGCGCAGGCCTCGAAGCCTCACATTGCCGCGACCTACTTCTCCGAGCAGCTGGCCGCGCTCATCCAGGACAACCCCCGGGTTCGGATGCTCAATACCGGCCGCACCCGCACGACGAAAGCCCTCACGGTCCACAAGCTGATCCAGGATCACTGCCCGAGTTCAAGACCTCCCGCACCCAGTGGTACCGCCTCTACCACGGCGAGCGGGCACCGCGCGTCGACGAAGTGTATTGCGTAGCAAAGGTGTTTGGCGTCTCGCCCCGCTATTTTCTTCCCGACACCACCTATTGAGGCGCCGCGATCACCAACTCCAGCCGACCAGCGTTTCCAGTCGACGGCACCGCTCCTCGCTGAGCTGACCGGCGCGGCGCTTTTTGCGTTGGTCGCTGACCCATTGGCCAAGCCGGTGCCCTGACGGGGTGACCGACTTGCTTCCCGGGGTGGCCGCGCCGTGTTCAGCGCAGTACGCCTGCAATTCGCGAAACCCCCTGTCCCACTGAGCATCGAAGGTGTTCCACGCCCACCCGGGCAGGGCTTCCAGGCGGCCGATGCGGTCGGGGAAGTCCCGAGCCATCCTCCCGGTCCGGTACGCCGCACGTTGGTTAGATACCCAGTGCCCCAACGCCATCCCGGATGCGGTGCGGTAGTGCTGGCCCGGTGCGGCGTGGCCGTGTTCATCGGCGTAGGCGACGAGCTGGTCATAGTTCTCATCCCAGGCGGCGTCGAATCGCCGCGCCTCCGGCGACCAACCCGGCAACGACTGCACCCGCTTCAGCCGCTCTGTCGACAGACTGCCGGCGCGGGCGGCGCGGCGCACTCCTCGTAGCCAGTCGGCAATGCTGGCACCGGTCGATGACACGTAGTCGGGCGGGGGATTGCAGCTGCGGTGTGTGGCGGCAAAGGCCGCCAGCGCGGCGAAGTTTTCCTCCCATCGGGCTTCGGCGAGGTTCCACGACCAGCCCGGCAGCGCCTCCAGACGCCGGCAGCGCTCAGCGCTGAGCTTGCCCTTGCTGCGTGCCTGACGCTGTGCGGTCACCCACGACGCCAAGGACCGACCATCGTCGGTCTGCTCGCCGCCCGGCGGGTTGGTGTGCCCGTGCTCGGCAGCGTAGGCAGCCAGCGCGTCGAACGCGGCCTCCCACGTAGGCCGGGCTCGGTACTCCCAGGACCAACCCGGCAGCGCCTCCAGACGCCGGCACCGGGCACGGGCAAGCTTCGCCCGTCGCGACGGTCGCCGTAGATCGTGCACCCACTGGCCCAGGTCCACTCCGCCCGCGGTCATGTAGCGGATCGGCGGGCTGGCGTGGCCGTGTGCGGCCGCGTACGCGGCGAGCTCCTCGAAGTAGCTCTCCCACTGACGGGTTTGTCGGTGAGCCCAGCTCCAGCCGGGGAGATCTTCCAGGCGTTTGCGTTGGTCCTCGCGCAGCCGCTGCCGCTGCCCGGGCCGGCGCAGCCCGATCACCCATTGGTTGAGGTGAAGATTCGCGGTGCGCGGAGGGTAGGAGTGCCCGTGGGTGTCGGCGTAGGCGGCCAGCGCAGCGAAGTTCGTCTCCCAGCGTGCGTCGACGACGTTCCACGCCCAGCCGGGCAGTCCTTCGAGTCGCTCGATGCGCTGCGGGAGCATCCGGCCGTGGCTGTGGGCGCGTCGCTGTCCGGATACCCATTGCCCCAGGGGGCGCCCGTCAGCAGTCGCGTACTGCTGCGGCGGGCTGGCGTGGCCGTGCGCGGCGGCATAGGCGGCCAGCGCGGCGAAGTTGTCTTCCCACTGCTGGGTCAAGGTGTCGACGGTGTGCACGCTGAAGGCGCGCAGGAACTGCTCAGCCAGCTCCGAGGGCAGGTCGGTGGGGATGAGGATGTCGACGAGATCGGTGTGCACGGAGTCGCTGTCACCGGCGCCGGTCTCGCCCAGGGTGTCCCAGAGCCGGGTGAGATCGGCGCCGATGCTGGGGTCGTGGCTTTGGAGCGCGAGCAGCACTTGCCGCGCTTTCTTGAATTGGCTGATGTCGATGACGGTTTCGGCGTCGAGGCTGTCGTCCACGGTCAGTGCCAGCACGATCAGCGCGGGACGGTCGTGGTGGGGGTTCTTGCGGATGGCGCGTCCGACGGCTTGGGCGACGTCGATGTCGGAGGACCGCGGCTCGGCGAAGAACACCGCGTCCAGGGCGGGAATGTCGATTCCCTCGGTGATGCACCGCGCGTTGGTGACGATGTTCCATTGATCGGGCCGGTGCTGGCCGAGGGTGTCTTCGGCCGCGGCCTTGCGCTCCCGCAGGGGGGAGCCTCCGTCGATGTGGGTGATGTGGGCTTCACGTCCGTCAGAGACGAGGCCGCGGGCACGCAGCAGCGCGTGGGTGCGGGCGAAGGTGGCGGCGAAGTCGCGGCTGGCGGCGATGGTGTTGTGGAAGGCCAGGACGCTGGAGAGCTGGTAGTCGTCGGCCGCTTGGGTCAAGGCGATCGCGGCGGCCACATGGTCAGCGCGGGCGCTGCCGTCTTCTCCTGCGGCGAGGCTGATCAGGCGGACATCTTTGAGGGCGGAGGCCACCGCCGAGTCGGTAACGGCAATGACTGCCACCTTGAACGGGCTGAGGATGCCGCGCTGGATCGCGTCGCGGGTGGGCAGTGAGAACACCCGCCGGCCGTAGAGGTCCGGGTTGTCCATGGAGGCGACCACGCTCCTGCGCGGCCTGGCGCTGCCGCGGCTCGGCGAGGAACCGCGGGCGTGCACTTTGGGAGTGGCTGTGAAAAAAAGCCGGCGCGCGGCCGGGATCTTGTGGTCGTCGAGCACGACGGCGAACGGTTTGCCGCGCCGCCCGGCGGTGCGGTGGGCCTCGTCGCACACCATGACTGTCCAGGTCGCTGCATTAAACGCGCGGTGGGCCTCGACCAGGACCGCCGCCGATTGGTAGGTGGCGAAAACTACGCGCACACCGGCGGTGTCGGCCAGCCAGTGAGCCAGTTGCTCAGCGGAGGTGGTGCTGGGTATTGATAGCTCGTCGTCGGCGATGTCTTCGGGGTCGCTGATCTGTTGCGAGCACACCGCCAGCGCGGAGAACGGCATCGGTGCCTCGCCGCGCCACACCTGATAGGTCTGCTCCAGTAGGCCGAGGGTGGGAAAGGTCAGCAGGACCGTGCCGGGGGCACCACCGAGCAGCTTGGCCACCGCGTGCACCGCCATGAGAGTCTTGCCGGTACCGCAGCCAGATACCAGCAGCGCCCGGTGCTCGTCGGGGGAGACGGCGTCGACGGCGGCGCGCTGATAGTCGCGAAGGGTCAGCAACAGCTACCTGCCGGATCGGGGAGAGTGGCTCGTCGTATCAGAGCGTATCCGGCTGCGCATCACAAAGAAGGCAACTGCTGCTGTGACTTGCGACGAGATCTAAACCTCGATCCACCGATGAATTGGCTGGTCATGGGGTGTCGGAATGAGGAAAGTGCCCTCTGAACTGGAATGATTGGTGTTCTCTACGCAACAATCATGTCCGGCAAGAAAGGCACTTCCGGTGCAAGTCTCGCACAATTTCTTGGCCGCGTCGGCGCTGTTCGATGATGAGCATCTCGTGTCGTGTGCCGGGTTGGTACCGGTGATGACGCTGGCCAGCCAGACCGGGCTGTCTGACCTGCTGGGCAACAAGATTCGCATCGCGGCACCGCGGATCAAGTCCGGGTCAGCCAATCCGTCGCCGAAGCTGACCACCCTGATCGCCGCGATGTGTGCCGGCGCTGACTGCATCGATGACCTCGACATCGTGCGTGCCGGCGGGATGAAAACCCTCTTCGGCGGCGTGTACGCCCCATCGACGGTCGGAACCTTGCTGCGTGAGTTCACCTTCGGGCACGCCCGCCAACTCGAGTCCGTCCTACGGGAGCATCTGGGCAGCTTGTGTCAGCGCGTCGAGGTGTTGCCCGGCGCCAACGAGCGGGCGTTCATCGATATCGATTCACTGCTGCGCCCAGTCTATGGCCACGCCAAACAAGGCGCCTCCTACGGACACACCAAGATCGCCGGGAAACAGATCCTGCGCAAAGGCCTGTCCCCGTTGATCACCACCATCAGCACCGATCACAGCGCCCCGGTGATCGCCGGAGCCAGGTTGCGGGCAGGCAAGACCAACTCCGGCAAAGGCGCGGCCCGGATGATCGCCCAAGCGGTCGCCACCGCCCGTGCCGCCGGAGTCACCGGACAGGTCCTGGTGCGCGGCGACTCTGCCTACGGCAACAGCACCGTCGTGGCCGCCTGCCGTCGCGCCGGTGCCCAGTTCTCGCTGGTACTCACCAAGTCGGCCACCGTCGCCGCAGCCATTGACTCCATCAGCGACCACGACTGGATCCCGGTCAAGTATCCCGGCGCGGTGCGTGACCCCGACACCGGCGGATGGATCTCGGACGCCGAAGTCGCTGAAACCACCTACACCGCCTTCAGTTCCACCAACCGGCCCGTCACCGCGCGGTTGATCGTGCGGCGCGTCAAAGACGCCCGATTCCCCGACGCACTGTTCCCGGTATGGCGGTATCACCCGTTCTTCACCGATACCGACGAACCGGCCGACGCTGCCGACATCACCCACCGCCGCCACGCGATCATCGAAACCGTCTTCGCCGACCTCATCGACGGACCCCTGGCCCACATGCCCTCAGGCCAGTTCGGGGCGAACTCGGCCTGGATCCTGTGCGCCGCGATCTCCCACAATCTGCTGCGCGCCGCTGGCGTCCTGGCCGGCGGCGCCACCAACGCCGTCGCCAGAGGGGCCACGTTGCGACGACGCATCGTCAACATCCCGGCCCGGCTGGCCCGACCCCAACGACGACCGATCCTGCACCTTCCCAGCCACTGGCCCTGGACACAACACTGGCTCACATTGTGGCGCAACACCATCGGACACAGCCCACCGCTACCAGCAACACCCTGACCACCCCGCCGAACAGGCCCTACCGGAGCACACAGGAAAAGCTGGGCAGACCAGCAGCTACCCGCTGCCAGCACAACGACCGACCGGCGCCATCACCTCAGAACCACATCCATCAGGTCAGTCCACGGATCGAGGCTAAACGATAGCGGGTTCAAGGGCGGGCAGCCGGTCCTTTGCCGGATCTGCTGGCGCTGGCGGCGTACCGGCCGCGAAGTCAGATTGGTGGCAAGCTGTCGACGATGCTCATCGTTTTGACGCTGACGGTGACGATGCGCTTGATTAAGTCGACAATGTATCGGGGGTCGTCGTGTTCACTGCACCAGGTGTTGGGATCGTTGACGATCCCGGAGCCGCGGCTGTCAGTCTTGATCTGGTAGCGCTCAATGATCCATTCGAGCGCTGAGCGCGACCCGAGTCGGTAACGGTGCGCGTCCTCGGGAATTCCCGAGAGGGTGAGCTGAGAGTTGTAGATCAGGGCGCTGCGGTCAGTCTTCGATTTGAATCGCATCTTTGTGACGCGCAGGGTCTCTTGCGGAGTGCCATTGAAAGTTCCGGTCGTTGTTTCGAGAAGGGGGTAGGGGGTTGCGGTCTCGTATCCGCGGTGAAGGTCGCTGAGCGTGTGACCAGCGTGGGTGAAGGCGTCGAAGTGCTCGCGGGCTGCGGGTGGGGGAATTCTAGGAAGCATCTTTTTGAGGTCGGCGGCGAACCTCTGTCGGTATTGCGGAGAGTGCAGCAGCCCGTACGTGTAGTAGAAAATGTCGTCTGTGCTGATGTCGTCGCCGAGGGCGATGCGGTAGGTGGCGAGCACCTGCGGGCTGATGGTGTCAACGCGTCGGTATTCGGCGTCAGCCTGTGCTGAGTCGTCAAGTGTTAGTTGGCCGCCGGCGGTGCGGGTCTGATAGGTCCAGCGTGGGTAGAAGTTGACGGCGCTAATGCCGGCGGCGCCGAGATCTGGGAGCGCGTCGGTCATTAGGCTGAGGAACGGTGGTGCCAGGTTCCCGGGGTTAGGAACGAAGAACCCGAAGTTCGGCAGGTCCTCGCGAGGGAAGAGGTAGTGCAGTCGGCCACGGCGGTCGTTGAGGTCGTCGTCGAAATAGACGTGCATCTTGCAGAACGGCCGGTACATGGCCAAGCGCCGATGCGTCGGCTGGTGGCTGATACGTTGCCCGCGTTGCACTTTGGGGAGCAGGCCGGAAGACCAGCTGATTTTGGCGTCATCGTAGGTGACTGCGTCCTCGACGGCGAGTTCGGGGTTGGCGGCGACTGCACGCTGGTAGGCGTCGACCTGTTCGTTATAGAAGTCGATGGTGGCGGACATGCTGTCGGCCAGCTGCGCGGCAGAGAAGTTGTACACCCAGGCATCACGGTTGGTTTTGAGTCCGCCCGAGTAGTCGGTGAAGATAGCCAGGTGGTCGGATCCGCGTTTGACGGCGATTGGTGTGTAGGAGCTGAAGGCTTCGTCTCGGGGGTCGACCCAGTCGCCTTCGTCGTTCGGGGAAATCGTCTCCCACACCATGGTAGGCAGTTGGCTTTTCGCGATGATTGCAAGCTTGTCATCGCGGGATAGCCCGTCCCCAATGTTGTGATAGTGGATCTGGCACGGGCCTGTGGCGGCAGGGTTCTTGACGGCGATGAGAATCGCTGCACCCGTTTGTGACCCGTCGTCAAAGATCTTGCCGCCTTCGGCGCGCCAGTCGCTTTGGCGTTGGTTGCCGCGGAGATCGTAGATATAAAGCGCCGAGAACTCTTCCGGCATAGCAAGCCGGAGACCGGCGGTGGTGTTGCCGGTGATCCAGCCGGAGTTGGTGACGTAGGCGACGATGCCGGCGTCACCGATCCTGTCGGTGGCCCAACGGATGGCGCGAACATACGAGTCGTAGAGTTTGCTTTTCAGTTTGGCGGCCGACTTGGCGGCATAGGTGGTGGAAATCGCGGCGTCGAGTGTGGGATACGGCTGGTTAGCATTGTTGTCGTTGGCGCTGCCCTGCCCCGACTTGTAAGGCGGATTCCCGACGATGACACGGATGGGTTGGCTCTGCTGGGCGATGATCCGATCGTTGTTCTGAGGGAAAAGTTCGGCATCCATGGTGTCGCCGGTTTCGGCGATTTGAAAGGTGTCGGTAAGCACGATGCCGTTGAACGGCTGGTACTCACCGCCGACGGCACCGTGGTAGGCGGCTTCTATGTTGATGGCGGCGATGTAGTAAGCCAGCAACACGATCTCGTTGGCATGCAGTTCGTTTGCATACTTTCGGGCCAGGTCTTCGGGCCTGATGAGTCCGGTTTGGATCAGGCGCACGATGAAGGTGCCAGTCCCGGTGAATGGATCGAGGATGTGGACGCCGGGCTCAGTCAATGTCGTTCCAAATTCGGCGTGCAGTGTGTCATTGGCCGAGCGCAGGATGAAGTCAACGACTTGCGTTGGCGTATAGACGATCCCGAGAGCTTTGGCGGTACGCGGGAAACCGATCCGAAAGAACTTCTCGTAGAGTTCGACGACGATGCGTTGTTTGCCTTCGGCGTTGTCAACCCCGGCGGCGCGCATGCGCACTGATTCGTAAAAGCCCTCTAGGCGTTGGGTTTCTGTGTCGAGCGCTTGGTCATGCAGGGTAGCGACCATCGCCTGCATGACCTGTGAAACTGGGTTGTGGTCCGCAAAATCGTAGTCTTCGAAGAGGGCGTTGAACACCGGTTTGGTGATTAGGTGCTGGGAAAGCATCTCCACGGCTTGATCCCGGTTGATCGAATCGTTGAGATGGGCGCGCAGCGCTCCGACGAACTTATCGAAAGCTGCTGCGATGTCGGGGGTGCTCTCGTTAAGCAGCGCCTTGATGCGTGTCTGCTGGGCCGTGGCGATTGCGGCGACGTCCTTGGCCCAGTCCTCCCAGTAGGTGCGCGTGCCGACCTTATCGACGATCTTGGCGTACACAGCGTCCCGCCATTGGTCGGGGGTGAACATCGACAGCTGTTGAGCGACCTGAGCCGACTCGGCAGCCGCGGTATCGGCAGGGGCTGTTGAACCGTCGCCGGTAGATGTTGAGTCGGTGAGATTTTCGGCGGCGTTTGGTACGTGGCCGACGAGGATTGAGTCCGTGGCGTTCTTGTTGAGTTCGAGTTTGTTGACTGTGGCGTTGAAGCGGTCGTCATGCGCTCTCAGCGCCTGTAGCACTTGCCACACCACCTTGAAGCGGCGGTTGTCGGCGAGTGCTTGGCTAGGTGCTACGCCCGCCGGTACCCCGACGGGCAGGATGATGTACCCGTATTGCTTGCCTTCGGCTCGGCGCATGACCCGGCCGACGGATTGCACGACGTCAACCACGGAGCTGCGGGGTTGAGGAAGAGGACCGCGTCGAGGCTGGGGACGTCGACCCCTTCGGAAAGGCAGCGGGCGTTGGCCAGAATGCGGCATTGATTGTCGGGTAGTGGCGCCTTGAGCCATTGCAGGCGGTGGTTGCGTTCCAGGGCGTTGTAGGTTCCGTCGACATGTTCGACGTCGCAGCGGAGTAGGTGGTCGTCGGCCTGGTCATAGGCGTCGATGACGGTGGCGAACTTCCCTGCGAGCTTTTTAGAGGACTTGATGTCTCGAAGGAAGGCCACGGCGCGCTGCATGGGCCGGGTGTCACCGCCGAAGTCAGCACCGCCGGCGGCTTTGCCAGTTCGTTTGGCGAGCCCGTTCCAACAACCGACGATTTTGGTCGCGTCGTCGAGGTTGAGTTCGCTGTTGACGTCGGCAAGCTGCTGCTGCAGTGGGCCGGCGATGTACTTCTCGTCGACGGTGAGCACGAGCACCTTGTAGTCGGTGAGCAGTCCGCGCTCCACGGCTTCGCCGAATCCGAGTCGGTGAAAAGTGGGGCCGTAGAGGGCTTCGTCGTCCATCGACGCGAGGACCGCGGAATGCTCGGCGGCCTTGGTCTTGGTTTCCTCCGCGAAAAGCCTTGGTGTCGCTGTCATGTAGAGCCGCTTTGTCCCGGCGAGGAAGGCTGCGTCGTGCACCTTGACGAAGTTGGATTCGTCTCCGTCGACGAGTGTGACGCCGGTGGTTCGATGCGCTTCATCACACACAATGAGGTCGAAGTCGTCGAGCCCGACCGCCTGTGCTTCAGCGATGACGTTGATGGACTGGTAGGTGCTGAACACCACGGTCAGTCCTTTAGCGCGTTTGCGGTGCTCCATTTGTGCGACCAGCGTGGCCGGATCGGTGGTGGCAGGGAGTGGCACGTCGTAGGGGTTAATGTCTTCCACTGCGCGGGAGACCTTGGTGTCCGAGCACACTGCAAAGGACCGCAGGTCTATCTGGCATTGGGCGGTCCATTCGCGCAGCGTTTGGGACAACAGGGAGATTGAGGGCACCAGGAACAGGATCTTGGCTGTTCCACCGAGGTCGTCGGCGATCTGTTCGCAGATCTTGAGCGCGGTGAAGGTCTTTCCCGTGCCACACGCCATGATGAGCTTGCCGCGGTCGTTTTCGGTGAAGCCGACGATCACTTTGTCGATGGCTTCACGCTGGTGAGGCCAGGGGTCCCGTTTGGGGGCGGGGGCCAGCTCAAGGTTCAGTCTGTCGGCGGGGCCGGCGAAGGCCCAGTCGATCGGGGCCTCGGCTATGTCAGCCAGTCCGATGCGCTGAACGGGAATCTGCTGGTTATCCACCGCGTCTTCAGCATTTTTCCCCCACTTATCCGTGGTGGAGATGATTAGCCGGTGTGCGAAGGGATGCTTTCCTGACGCGGACAGGAAGGAGTCGACGTCCGGTTTTCCCAGCACGTGATCGGGTTCGTAGAACTTGCATTGGATGGCCCATAGGTCACCGGTGTCGATCTCCTCAGCGACGAGGTCAATTCCGGTGTCGATCTTGCCGCCGCGCCCAGGCCAGTCCTTCCATAACCAGACCTGCTTAAACAGTCGGCCGTAGACGGAATCCAGCGGCAGGTACTGCGCCATGAGCTGCTCGAATTTCAAGCCGCGTTCGTAATTGCTAGGGGCACGCCGAAAAACCTCGAACACCTCATGCACCGACGTCGCCACCCGTCTAACTCCTTTCGCTGAAGCTCGAAGTCACCCTAAACGCGGAACGCAATATCGCAGGGAAGTCGGGCCGGGGCGGGTAACAGGGCTCGTTAGTTCCGCATGTTGGCGAAGGGGCGCCGTCCGTGGTGGGCGTGAAACTGGGCGATCAACGCTGTTTCGGTGGCGGCCGCGGCGGTGTCGTCGGTTACCTGCCAGCCGACGCGCAGTTGGGCGTGGTCGCTGAGTTGCCAGATCCGCCGCCCGCCGCTGTGGCCCACGGGTTGGCCGGCGCCCGAGCGGCGGAACTCATCGAGCCGTTTGCGTAGACCACGGCGACCGGTGCGCCCGGCGTTGGCTTTCCCGATGTAGATGATGCGGGTTCCCGGCACCCAGAGCGCGTGGAGCTCGTCGACCGGCACGGTGGGGTCTTTGCCTTTGAAGTGGCCGGCCGGGGAGGTGTCCAGGAACGTGGGTGGGTCGTCGGTCGGCCGTACGACCACATACACGCCGGGGGAGGTCGGCACGTCGGTGTTGGGCAGCTCTGCGAACGGCACCCAGCCCGTGAAGCCACTGAGGTCGATCGGCTCGGTGATCATGGGTCCATACTGGCGCGCCACCGTGCGGGACTCTGTGGCGCTTGCCGCCAGCGCGCCGCTGTTGCCCGCGAAGGGCCTGTTGTGTCCGGGGGCTGTCGCGGCGCGCCCATAGGCTGGCAACTATGGCTCTGGACTTCGATACGTCGGCTCCGCTGCGGTCACCGCAGAGCGTGACCGCTTTGGTTGAAGCGATTCGGCGCGCTCCGGTGGGCAGCCAGGAAACCCACTGGGTCGAGTGGAAGAGCACGCTGGATTTCGGGTCCAAGGCTGATCGTTTTGCCGCGGCGCGCGCCATCATCGCCTTTGCCAACCGCGATCCGGGTTCCGCGGCCAGTGACTGCGGCGGGGAGGCCTATCTTGTGGTCGGCGCCGCGCCGGGCCAGCTCGTCGGCGTCGAGCGCGTTGATGCGGCCGCGCTGCACGACAAGCTGCGGCCCTACGTGGATGGCCCGCACTGGACGATGGACTACGTCGAGGTCGACGGCCATGACGTTGCGGTGTTCACCGTCGCCGCGCCGCGTCTCGGCGACCGAATCCATTCGCTGGTCACCACCTACGACAAGAGCCGGTCGGGCACGGTGTTTCACCGCGGCGTGGCCAGCTCCGCTCCCGCAACACACCGTGAGCTGATCATGCTGCAGGACCGGCTGCTCCAAGATCCGCCCCGCCCGCTGGGCGAGCAGTTCCGCGACGCGGTGGAGCAGGGCAACCCGCTGGCGGTTGCCAGGCTGATGCGCGCCACGGTCCAGCAGCTGCAGGCAGCCCGTGCTGACCCGCAGGTCTTCCCGAACACATTCGCCAGCCGCCAGCCGGTGGAGCAGCTGCGCCAGTACCTGGCGATGGCGCAGAGCTACCAGGAGCTCACCGCCCCGCTGCTGGATCAGCTCATCACCGCATGCGCATGGCCCAACGCCGACCACGAGCGCACCTGGGCGGACACGATGGCCGCGCTGGCCCAGCCGGCACCGTTGAGCGACACGGTAACCGGGCAGATGCGGGTCGGCGCCACCCAAGCGTTGATCGTGGAAGGCCGCGACGAACGCCTCCAGGCGTTGGCCCTGCTACCGGCCACGCTGGCGCTCTACGCGGGCTCGATCTCTGCGGTCCAGGGACGAAACTTCGGTGCCCTGCGGGCGCTGACCACCGACGCCACCGTGCCGTGGTCTCTTACGCACCCCAATTTGCGGGTGACGGTGATCGAGAGGGTGGGCCCGTGGGAGGCGCTGTCGCGCGAGGACAGCTTGGCGTTGACGCTGCGGGCGGCCCAAGTCGCCGGCGACGACGCGGAATTGGAGCACCTGCTGGGCGACATCGCCCAGCATCGACGGCGTAAGCCGCCGTTTGTCGCCTCGTCGTACCTGTTCGACGCGCTGCAACCGCACTTCGCCGGCCTCTACGGTCTGACGCGCTACGGCGAGCTGTTCGACGAGACCGAGATCATGTTTTCCCTCGTCGTGGCCGACCAGATGGCGCAGGACCGCGTATTCACCGAGCCGTGGCTGGGTTTGTTCGTCACCGACGCCAGCCACACCGTCCGCCTGGAGGACAGCCGCTACGGCGCGGTGCTGGCTGAGGTGAACGACGCCGGTGACGACTGGCCGCCGCTGCAGGCGGGCTTGTTCGGCGGGTCAATACACCGCGTGTCGGCCGCGCTGCAGCGCGTCACCGACTACACCAAACAGATGCGCCACCGCGTCTTCTGACCGATCAGGGCATCGGTACCGGCGTGGTGGTGACGGGCGCCGCCGGCGTTCCCGCACCGGCGGCCGGGGCTACCTCGGGCGCGGGCAGGGGGGTGCCGGCGCTACCCGCGGGCGTCGCGGTCGGCGCGGGAGCGGCGGCGGTGGCGGGTGCGGGGGTCTCGGCCGGCAGCGGGGTTCCTGTGCTGATGTCGGGGGTTGTCGTGACCGATGGGCTACCCGCTGGGGTTGGGGTGCCGCCGGGGGCTACGGCGTCGCCGGTCGGCAGGGGAGTTCCCGCGCTGCCGGTGGGCAGGGTGTACCGACACTGCCGGGGGTCAGTGGTGTGCCCACGCTGGCGGGTGCGGGCGTGATGGGCGTTTCGGCTGCCGGCGGGACCGCCGCCGGGGCGGCTTCGGTATCTTGCGCTGGCGAGCTGGCACTGGGGGTTCCCCGGTAGGGGGCCGAGCCGCCGGCCGCGGGGGCTGGCGGTGCGGGCGGCGGGGTCAGCCAGACCGCGAGGTCGCGGCCACCGTCGTTGTAGACGACGCTGTCGGGCTGGGCGCCGGTCACGTCGAAGTAGATTTTTCCTGAGGTCTGCTGCCCTTGGGCGAGCGCGGCCGGGTTGACCCCCTGGGGGGTGGCGACCAGGAACAGCGTTCGGTAAGTGTCGCCGTTGCGGGCCCGCGCGTTGAGGTCGGACACGATGGGCTGAACGGTGCCCGCGACCGCCGTGTTGGTGGCGGTGGCTTCCCACAGCGTTCCGCGAACATGCCAGGGGATGACGTCGCTGCTGGGCTTGAGCTCGCTGATTGTCCAGGCCTGCACCACCGGCCCGTTGATCAGTTCAGCTGGCTGGCCCAACGTCACCAGGTTCGGAGTGGGGTTGTCGGCCAGCGCGATTGGTGCGCTCAAGACACCGATCCCGGCGGCCGCTGCGGTTGTCGCCAACACGGTCGTGATCTTCACCTGGTGCACTCCTTGCGTCGTTGGCCGCTGGCTCCCCGCAGCAACCGGTCAGGTTCTGACGCTATCGCGCGTTGGTGGCACTGTGCGTCAGCAGATCAGAGTTCGAGGCCGTCGATGTCGCGCCCCCGGTCACGGTCGCGTTCGGCGACGGTCTCGGCGACGGTGGCCATCCGCTGGTAGGCCGCGGCCGCGGCCCGGCCGGCGGCGCTGTGCTCGCGCCATACCGCGCTGCGGGCGCTGCGGCGCTGCTCTTGGGCGATCAGCAGGTCGCTGACGGGTTGGGGGAGTAGGTCACGTTCGGTGCGTTCAGCTTCGGCGTGCATGGTGCGGGGCCGGTCGTCGTTGGCCAGGATGGTGCGGAAGTGGTGGGCGGCAGCCCATTTGTTGCCGCGCCGCAGGACGTGAATGTCAGCCCCGGCGACCAGGCGTGAGTGTTCGTGGTCGGCTTCGCCGCTGATCCGTTGGTAGACGTAGGCATGGTTTTCATCTTTGGCGCGGGTCATGCCGACATAGGCCATGGCTCGGCTGGAGGTGTCGGCCAGGATGGAGTGGCACACACCGGGAGTGGTTTTGTTGCCCACGGTGACTCCCTGGGCGGAGTGCACGGTCACCGCGTAGCCGAGGGTGACGTTCTGGCGGAGGTAGTCGCCGTCGAAGACGACGCGCGCCTTGTCGGTGAGCCGTTCGGCGGCCACCCGATTGGTCTTTTCGTCGATGCCGGCCACGCGCCACCGGTTGCCGTTGCGTACTTGGTCGACGGCCTGGCCGACGGGGTGCTCGGCCCCGGGGTGCACGGGGATGCTGATGTCGTTTTCGCGGCTGATGATGATGTCGCCGACGGCGATGCGCTGGTCGCGGGCGGCCCGCACGGACGGCCCGTCGCCGACGAGGGCGTTGTGAACGCGCTGGTTGAGCGCGTCGGCCATCTCCCAGGAGTCGCAGACCATCAGTGAGTCTTTCCCGGCGGCCCGGTCAGCCAGGTAGGCATCGCCGGCGTCTTTGGCCATCGCGATCGGGTCGCCGGTGTGCAGGCGGCCGTGACTGCGATACCAGCCGACCGCCTTGCGCAGGCGATTGCCGTGCCCGGACCGCAACGCCAGGGAGGCGTCGCGCTCCTCGGCGCTGCGCATCCGCCACACTTCGCCCAGGCGCTGCGACCAGGGCAGGTCCCCGCAGAGATGCTCGAACATGCCGCCGCGGGCTTTCACCGGCGCCAGCTGGTAGGGGTCCCCGACGAGCACCATCTTCGCGCGCCCGGCCACCGCGGCCGACAGCAGTTTTTTCAGCTCGGGGGTGCCGACCATGGAGGCTTCGTCGACGACGACCACGGTGCGCCGGTCGATGGCCAGATTGTTGTCCTCGATGAGTTTGAGCGCCTTGGCCACGGTCAGGCCGCGGTCGCCGGCTTCCTCCTGCATCGCCTCGTCGACGGCTTTGCCGGTGGGCGCGAGCACGAGCACTTCTTTGTTCGCCCGGTGCGCGGCGGCGCGCAACGCTTTCAGTGAGTGAGTTTTGCCAGCACCGGCCGGCGCCTGCAAGGGCTGCACCAGAAACGGGGAGACGGCGATGTTGCGGATGGCGCGCTCTTGGTCGGCGGAGAGGTCCCCGAGATCGGCAGCGCGCACATCGAGTCGACTGCGGTTGTCGGAGGTATCGACCATGTCGAGGATGCGGGACTCCTCGAGCATGATCGCGTCGACGGTGTACTTCTCGTGCCCCTCGCGGTGGTGCGCTTCGCGCGGCGCGCTGATGCGCACACCGATGTCGTCGACGAACGCTTCGATGAGCGCGCGCGGTTCCCCGACCGCGCCGACGGGCAGCTGCGCGCCGACGATCTCCACCATGTCCGCGCGCGTGAACGCGGCCTTGTCGATGCGCGCTGCCATGTGCGCGATGCGCGCTCGGTCCAGGGGAGTGCGCGCCTGTGCGCGCCGCGCCTCGCGCGCGGCGAAATGCGCGTCGCGGTCCAGATCCAGACCGCGCGCGTCGGCGCGCCACATCGCTTTGAGTTCGTCCCAGGCGAGCTGCTCGGGTTTGGTGGGCCGGGTGGCCTTCTGCGCGGTCGCCAACTGCGCGGCGGTCGGCTCACCGTCGACGACGACCAGGTTGTCTTTGGCCCATTCCCGCAGCCGCGTCGAACGCTGAGACCACGCCTTGATGCTCGCCGCGGTGACGCCGGCGATCTCGGCCATGCCGGAATGCTCGTCGACGGGCTGCCATTCGAAGCCCCGCTCGGCGTGCAACTCGTGGCGCAGCGTGGCTTGGTAGATGATCCCGGCGGCTTTGGCTTCGTGATACAGCGACTTGGAGTCGATCGACACCAGCCGCCCATCAGCTCTGACCTGGCGATTCGGCACGATGACGTGGGTGTGCAGGTGCGGGTCCCCGCAGCGGCTCGTCTCGTGCTGGTAGGCGATCGCGACGAGCCCGGGCAGCCGCTGGAGGTCTTTGTTGCTGGTCAGCGGGTTGTGCACCCGCGTGTACCCGGCGTGCTCGTGCAGGTAGGTCATCGCGGCTTCGACTGCTTTGACGTGGGCGTTCTGCATGACTTTTTCGGCCACGTCGTCGGTCAGCGACCGCAGCAGCGACACACTCTTGGGCGCGGCGAACATCAGGTCAAACCCGTGCACCCCGTTGGTCCCGAACGCCCGTCCGGCCTCCCCGTTGGGGGTCACGCCGTCGTCGAGCCACCGTTCCGCTACCCCGGTGTCAGCAAACCCGCCGTCGAGCGCGGCGCCGTCGAGTCCGGTGGCCTCACCGACGGTGGCCTTGTCGCCGACCACGACCCAGGTCGGGACCCGGGTGTCGCCTTCGGAGTAGTACTCGCCCAGGCCGCCGCCTGCGGCCTGACGGTCCATCGAGGCTTGCCGGGCTTGATTGGCGGTGTCGTTGTAGTAGCCGATGCTCCAGCGACTCAGCCGCGAGATCGTCAGCACGGTCGCACCGCCACCAGACCACCTCACCAAGCCGGACAGGCCGCCGCCAG